>JAQUQV010000008.1 GCA_028715905.1 Kiritimatiellia bacterium | reverse complement strand
CAGGAGTACCGGAATACTCCGACCTGGCCACGGGCAATTATGGCGGGCTTTATGATCTATCAAAATAAGGGCCAAGATGATAAAGCGCTGGCCGCATTGAAGGACGTTCATCGGCGTTTCCCGGACACGGAGTGGGGAAAACGGGCATATTATCATCAGGGTGAATTTTTGTATGCAAAGGGGCAAAAGAAGGAATCGCAAAAGATATTTGCAGCGTGTCAAAAGAAATACACAGACACCTGGCTGGCCCGCGGCGCCAGCCAGTATCTGGAAAAGATCAAGGCTGGCGAAAAATAGTCTTGAAAACAATTCAGAAAATGAATAATAATACAACCATGGCATACCGGAAACCATTCGTGGCTGGGAACTGGAAAATGAACAACACGGCCGCCGAATCAATCGCGCTGGCGAAAGACGTCGTCCGCCTGCTGGCAAACATCAAGGGCGTTGACGTTGTGCTCTGTCCGCCCTTCACCGCGCTGGCCGCCGTCGGGGGCGTCATCTCGGGAACAAACATCGGGCTCGGCGCCCAGAACATGCACTGGGAAAAGAGGGGGGCATTTACCGGAGAAGTTTCGGCGGCCATGCTGCGGGACATGTACTGCCATTATGTCATTCTCGGCCACAGCGAGCGGCGGGCGCTGTTCGGCGAAACCGATGAAATCGTCAACCGCAAGCTCAAAGCCGCCCTGCAGGCCAACCTGCATCCCATTGTCTGCCTCGGGGAAACGCTGGAACAACGCCAGGCCGGCAAGATGGAAGAGACAATCCGGAAACAGTTTCAAACGAGCCTGCGGGACCTGGATGCGGCCGGATTCAACAATCTGATTATAGCCTACGAGCCGGTCTGGGCCATCGGCACCGGCATGACCGCCACCCCCCAGCAGGCGCAGGAAGTTCACCAGCTCATCCGCCGGCTTGCCCTGTCGCAGGCCGATGAAAAAACAGTCGCATCCATCCGCATTCTGTACGGCGGCAGCGTCAAGCCGGCCAACGCCGCGGAGCTCTTCTCCCAGCCGGACATTGACGGCGGGCTGATCGGCGGCGCCGCGCTGGAAGCGGAAGCGTTCGCCGCAATCGTCAACGCCGCCCTGCCGCAGGAAATCTGACACCGGAGAAAAACATCATGCTTGCCTTTAAAATACTCCTGATCGCCGTTGAAACAATCTGCAGTTTTCTGATCATCGCTTTGATTCTGCTGCAAAAATCCAAGAGCGAGGGGCTCGGCATGGCTTTCGGCGCCGAGATGGGCGAATCAATTTTCGGCGCCCGCGCCAGCAACGTGCTCGTCAAAGCCACCATCTGGTTGGGAACGATTTTTATTCTGAACACCGTTGTCCTGGCAATGATTTATTCCCGGGCGCCCCGCCATTCCATGCTTGAGGCCGCCCCGCTGCCGGCGCCGGTTGAAATGCCAGCCCCCGTTTCCCAAAGCCCGGCCATGCCGGCCGCACCGGTATTACCACCCAACGCGGCGCCAACGCAGGCCGCGCCGTAAACTGTTCGCATTTTTGCCTCGTGAAGCGTACTCCGCATTTCACAAACCGGCCGCAAAAGGCCGCCGCGCCGGTAACGGCGCGCGCAGCGGCCTTGGTTTTTATCATTTTTGTATTTCTGGTTATTCTTTCCCCGGCCGCCGATAAGGGTTCCGCGGAAAATCCCAACACCCTCTACGGCTCCGCCGTCCGCATCCGCGGGTTTGATCCGGTTACGGCCGGAGACGTGGCCGCTTCGCTGGCGATCAGCCGGGTTTACGAAGGCCTGCTGCAATACGCCTACCTTGCGCGCCCCTACCGGGTTGAGCCGTGCCTCTGTGAAAAAATGCCCGATGTTTCCCCCGACGGACTGACTTATACCTTCGCTATAAGGAAAGGCGTTTTTTTCCAGGACGATCCCTGTTTCGCCGCCGGCGGCAAGGGCCGCGAGCTTACGGCCGAAGATTTCGTCTATTCAATCAAGCGCGTCGCGGATATGAAGACCGGCGCAACCGGTTATTGGGCCTTTCACGAGCGCATCGCCGGTTTGGATGAATTCCGCGCCGCATCCGCGGGCGAAAATCCGACCGATTACGACCGGGCGGTTGAAGGACTGGCCGCCGTTGACCGCTACACGCTGCGTTTCCGCCTGAAACGCCCCTACCCCCAACTGCTCTGGATTCTTACCATGCACTATTCCTTTGCCGTGCCGCGCGAGGCGGTTGAATATTACGGCCGCGAATTTGTCAACCACCCGGTCGGCACCGGACCTTACCGCCTCAAGTCGTGGACCAGGAATTACCGCATTGAATTTGTGCGCAATCCGAAATGGGCGGAAACCGGAAGGAGGGAGCGCTATCCGGACGAAGGCGCCGCGGGGGACGCCGCGGCGGGACTGCTGGCCGACGCCGGCCAGCCGATTCCCTTCATTGACCGAATCGTCCAGTACGTCGTCGGCGATTCAACCACCTTATGGTTTATGTTTCTGAAGGGAGAGATTGAGTCTTCCGGCATTTCGCGCGACAACTGGGACGCGGTGATCACCTCGGAAAAAACTCTGAAAAACGAGCTGGCCGGCTTGGGCATTCAAATGTTCAGCACGCCCGTCATGGAAACATATTATATCGGATTCAACATGGACGACCCGGTCGTCGGAGCAAACAAGCCGCTGCGCCAGGCCTTGTCCTGCGCGTTTAACACCGAAGAATATGTCCGTTTTTACAATCACCGGGTCATCCGCGCCGCCGGCCCGGTGCCGCCGGGCATTGCCGGTTTTGAAAATCAGTCCTCCCCCTACCCGTTCAATCCGGATCGTGCCCGCGAACTGCTCGCCCGGGCCGGTTATCCCGGCGGCAAGGACCCGGCCACCGGCCGGCGCCTGAAATTGAGCTTGGATATCGGCAACCCGAACGACCCGGAAATAAGGGCCGCCGTGGAATTATTTTCGGCCTTCATGGAAAAAATCGGCGTGCAGATCGTTCCGGTTTACAACAACTGGCCGACTTTCCTGGCGCGGATTGAACGCCGCCAGGCCCAGATGTTCCGCCTGGGCTGGGTGGCCGATTATCCGGACGCCGAGAATTTCCTCCAGCTTTTTTACAGTCCGAACCATTCGCCCGGACCAAATCATTGCAATTACCGCAACCGGGAATTTGACGCGCTCTATGAAAAAGCGCGCGTCATGTCCGATTGCCCGGGGCGCACCCGGCTCTATCAGCAGATGGCCGCGATTGTCGCGGAGGATTGCCCCTGGATATTTGAACAGCATCCGCTCGCCTACGGCCTGCACCACGGCTGGCTCAAAAATTACAAACCACACGATTTCCCCTACGGCATGAACAAATACCACGCCGTTGATTACAAGGCGCGCGAACGATGGCAAAAGGAACGCGGCGCGGAATAAGCGCGCAAGCGAGGAATATTTTTGTCGCCGGCAAAAAGGACGGTTTTATTTTTCAGCCCGGAATGAAGTTTTCCCGCCCCGACATCGCCGCAATGGTTCCGGCAATAAGGGCCACGGACGCTTCAAGGTCATTCAGCGAAACCACTTCCACGGAAGTGTGCATGTAACGGTTCGGGATGCTGACCAGCGCCGTGGCGCTGCCGCCGCGCGCAAGCTGGATGGCGTTGGCGTCGGTGCCGGTCGCCCGCGGCTCGGCCTGCATCTGATATTTGATCCTCTTTTCCCGGGCGGTATCGCAAAGCATTTTGCCCAGGACCGGGTTGATGTTCGCGCCCGTGTGCAGAATGGGACCCTTGCCAAGAGATATTTCGCCGGTTTTTTTCGGCTCACCCGCCGGAAAATCGGAGGCAAACCCCACGTCCACGGCTATGCCGGCGTCGGGCTTGACGGAATACGCGCTGGTAACGGCGCCGCGCAGACCGACTTCCTCCTGGACGGTTGAAACGGCATAGACGGCCACCTTGATTTTTTTGCCGGAAAGGGCGCGCAAGACCTCGGTTACCACCCAGGCGCCGGCGCGGTCGTCAAAAGCGCGCGAGGACACAAGGTTATTGCGCAGTTCAATAAAATCCGGGACAACGACGACCGGGTCGCCGACGGCCACAACCTTGAGGGCGTCCTTCTTGTCTTTGGCGCCGATATCAATCCAGAGATCGCTCACCTTGATTTCCTTGCCGCGGTCCGCCTGGTCCATGAGATGAATCGGTTTGCGGCCCACCACCCCGCGCACCGCGCCTTTGGAGGCCAGCACGCAAACCCGCTGGCTGACCAGCACCGCCGGATCAAAGCCGCCGATGGCCGCGAAGTAGAGATACCCGCTGTTGTCAATGTGCGTGACCATGAGCCCTATTTCGTCAACGTGGCCGGCCAGCATGATTTTCATGGGGGCCTTCTCGTTCAAAACCCCGATGAGGTTGCCGTGCACGTCGGTAGTTACCCGGTCGGCGAAAGATTTCATGCGCTGGCGGACGATTTTCTGGGCCGGCACTTCAAAACCGGACGGCGAAGGCTGCTGCATGAGTGTTTTCAAGAACGAATAGGAATCCCTGTTCATCAACGTATCCTCCTCTTGATTATTGCGTTAATTTTGACTTTGGAATCGGCGCTCTCATCAATGCCATGCCCGGGGCTTTACAGGACATCGGCGAAATGCGGCCTTAACTTGCGGAAAACGAGCCGGCCCAGCGCCAGCGTTAAAAGCGTGAACAGCCAGAAATAAACCGTCGCGCGCCAGCCCGCGGCAAACGGCGCGCTGAAAAGGAGGCTGTTCCGATAACCCTCCACCACGTAGACCAGCGGATTGAGGCGGAGGATTTTCACCAGCAGGGAATGCCCCTGGAGAGGGAACATGGCGAAATCCCAGAAAACCGGCGTCAGCCAGAAACCGAATTGGAGCGCGATATTGACAATGTGCCCGATATCCCGCAGAAAAACATTGAGCGCGGCGGTAACGTAGCTTAAGCCGGCCAGCAGCATGGCGGCGGAAAAAAGATAATAAAACACCGCCAGCCAGTTCCAGGAAACAGGCACGCGGCCGGCAATCAGAACCACGGCGACAATCAGCAGAAAGACGAAATGCACCGCCAGGGCCGCGGCAATTTTCATCAGGGGCAGGAAAAACAGCCTGAAATTGACTTTTTTGACGAGGAAAGCGTATTCATAAAAAACATTCGCGGCCTGGTTCAACGCTTCCGAAAAAAACGACCAGGCGCTCATGCCCGCCAGCAGCCAGACGATGAAGGGAACGCCGCGCACGGCGGGCGCCCGGAGCGCGATGCCGACCACGCACCACAGGATGATTGTCATCACGAACGGCTGGATAAAGGCCCAGACGAATCCGAGCGTGGAACCCAGGCAGCGGTTGCGCAAATCGTGCGCCGTAAGACGCAGAAGAAGATCGGCCCCCGTCAACACATCCCTTAAATGTCTCATAAACAACAAGCAGACTTCACCATGATCCGTTTTTTTTATACGCGCAATACCAATTGACAAAACGGGGAATCCCCTCGGAGAGGGCGGTCTTCGGCCGGAATCCAAGGTCGCGCCGCGCCTTGCCGATATCCGCGTAGGTCTCTTTCACGTCGCCGGGCTGGAGCGGGAGCAATTCCATCCGCGGCTTGATTCCCAGGCAATCTGAAATTATTCTGATAAAGTCCTTGAGTTTTTCCGAGCGGTGATTGCCCAGGTTGTACACTTCGTTTCGGGGCAGATTTTTTCCAAAGAGCGCGGCGCGGATGCCGCTGACCACGTCGTCCACGTAAGTAAAATCGCGGCGCATACGGCCGCGGTTGAAAACCCTGATTTTTTTCCCGCGCAGGATGGCCTCGGTAAACAGCCAGACGGCCATGTCGGGGCGGCCCCACGGCCCGTAGACCGTAAAAATCCGCAGGCCGATCGTCTGCATGCCGTAGAGATGGCTGTAGGCATGGGCGGCCAGCTCGTTGAATTTCTTCGTGGCCGCGTAGAGACTGATCGGCTTGTCAACGGGATCGCTTTCGCGGAACGGCAGGCGCCGGATGCCGGCATAGACGCTGGAACTGGAGGCGTATACCAGGCGCTTAACGCCGAAGCGCCGGCCGGCTTCAAGCACATTCACAAACCCCTCGTTGTTGGACTTCTGGTAGATGAACGGATTGACCAGGGAATAGCGCACGCCGGCCTGCGCGGCCAGATGGCAAATTGCGTCAAACTTTTCCTCCCGGAAAAGCCTTGCCAGACGGCGAAAATCGCATAAATCGCATTTTACTCCGGAAAAACCGGCGCGCCGGCGCAGGAGCGCGTCCCGCGCGCGTTTCAGCGCCACCGCGTAATAATCGTTGAAATTATCCAGGCCAACGACCTCATGGCCTTCATCGAGCAGACGGGAAGCGGTATGGAATCCGATAAAACCGGCGGACCCGGTAACAAGAATTTTCATTTGCGGGCCAATATATTCCTTATCAGTACCTTTGACAAGCATGAAAACAAACGTTAAACTTCCCCTCCTGAAATTGCCGCCAAAACGCACATGAAGAATTGAAGTTAAAAACATGATCACGTTTATCGGCGCTTTTTTCTGGCTGTTGGCAATCGCCGCTGTTTTCCGCCTTCTGCAAATCAGCCGCCGCGCGGCGCGTTTTCAATGGCCGGAAATTTTAATACTGCTTTTCCTGGCCGGCCTGCTTCTTTTCCGTCCGCACGAAGACATATTCGGCGGCGAAGATCCCGGCTCTTACGTCAATTCCGGTCTGACCTACAACCGCCAGCGGCAGTTCTTTTACGTTGACGAACTGCTTTCAAAAGTGCCGCCGGAAGTCCGTTCCGTCTTTTATTACGGCCATGCGGGTTACGGCAAAACCAAGGACGCGTGCCTCTGGGTCCGCGACGCCTCAACCGCGACAATCGGTCCGCACTTTCAGCCCGCTTATCCGCTGATGATCGCCTTTGTTTCGCGCTGCGGCCCGGATTCATGGGCGCTGTTCGTGGCGCCGCTCTTTGCCGTTTTCACCGCCCTGGCCCTGCGCACCCTGGCTCTGCAGACGCTTCCCTGCCGCTGGGCGGGCCTGGTCGTGTTCATGGCGTATATTTGCAACCCCCTGACCGTCTGGCACGGGCGCTGCGCGCGGCCGGAAATAATCGCCGCCTTCATGTTTTTTGCCGGCTGCGCCTTAACACTCCAGGCCTGGCAGGGCCGCCGCTGGAAAAACGCGGCGGACATTCTGCTCGGCGCCCTCTGCATCGGCGCCGCGCCTTTTTTCCACATCACGGCCTGGGCGCTCGTTATTCCGGCGGCGCTGGCGGCCGCAATCGCGGTTGTCTTCAAAGGCCGGGACGATTTCCTGCCCTGGCTGGCCATTATCATCCTGGCGCTCGCCGCCTTTTACGCGCAGGCAAAATATGTTACCGATTATTACAAGGTAAAACGTTTTCTGGATATCGTCTTCCTGCGGCCGGAATTAATCGCCGGCGGGTTCGGACTGCTGGCGGCCGCGGCCATCGCGGTAAAACAACTGCGGCGAAAATCCGCGCGCCCGGAAATTTCGCCGCCGGAAACGGTTTCGTTGTTTTTAAGCGCCGCGCTTTTTGCCGGCCTGGCCGCTTTTCTGGCAAGCCTTGTTTTTTTCCGCCAGATATACGGCGATTTGCCGGTCCTCGGGCGTCCGGTGAAAAACTATCTTTATCTGACGGATTTCCGCGTTGTGGCCAACATGCTTTCCATGCCCGTCATGTTGTTGATCCCGGCCGGCCTGGCGGCCTGGCTGACGGGCCGGGCCGATAAACGCCCTTACCGGATAATTCTGGCTCTGGTATTGTTTCCGGCGGTCATGTTGACCGGCAACATCCACGATTTCATGATGACGCGTTACCTGATGGTGGCCTTCATTCCCGCGTCCGCCCTCCTGCTGGCGGCGCTGCTTACTCTGCCTTTGCCGCCGCGGAACGGATTATGGGCGGCTATTTTACTCACGGCAATCCTTTGCGTTCTTGCCCTCAACAAACGGACCCACCTGGTTACAACCGTCGAACACAGGGGATTCTGCCGTTTCCTGAGACCATACGCCGAGGCTGTCAAGGCGCGGCAGGGAATATTGTTGTGTGAATATTCGCGGATTGCGGCGCCGCTGGAGCACTTCTTCGGCATACCGGCACTGGGGCTTGACAATGAACGCCGCGATAACTACGAGATGGCCGAACAGGCCTGGGCGGAGATTGTGCGCTCCATGCCGGACCGGCCGGCATTTTTCGCCACCCCGTGGGGGGAGAACGCGCCTTTGAGCCCGTATTTTCTGTTTGAGCCGGTTTATCAGGCCGCGTTTCATGATTGCCGTCTTGAGCAGGCCCGCCGGAGCCTGCCGGTGAAAGTCGGGAAATCGGAACTGAACCTGCGCTTATTCAAAATGCATTTAAAAACCGCGCCGCCCCCGGCCGGTATTTCCTCTTCCAACGCGGTTATAATCTCGTTTGACCCCGGCAACATGGGCCTGCGCCATTTCGCCAACGTGCGCCATGAGCCGTTTCAAGGCCAAAGCGTTGCCCCGCAGGCGGTCATTTCCGCCGGGTTGGATCTGCCGAAAAAAGTCCGGGAAAACGCCGCGGCGCTTATGGATTGGCCGTCGCAACCGGCGATTAAGGCGCGCTGGGCGCGCGCGCGCGCCCAGGTATTGCTTCCCGCCCCGCGCGCCGCGGCCGCGCTCCTGCTGATCCATCTCAAGGCGCCGGACCCGGACAACTCCGGTTATATTTCGCTGCAGCTTGCCTGGGACGATAAAAAGCTGGGGCCGCCGCGTAAAGTCAGTTCCGGAGAATGGCAATGGCAGGCATGGCGACTGCCGCCGCTGCCCGCCGATTTTCCCGGCGACGCCGCATGGCTGACGCTGGAAACGCATCCGGCCTGGAACCCCGGAAAACATAATTTTCCACCCGACCTCGGCGTGCTCATCAGCCGGATTGTCTCCCTGCCGGTTCAATGAGCCGCCCGAAAATCAACCGCATTTTTGAAACGTTTGCCGTCATTGACACCGCGCCCCGTTCATGTTATTAACTTTAATTGAGGAACGAAGAGGAAAAATTATGACCAAAGCGCCTTTTGCCGCTCTTGAGATAGGGACTTCCAAGGTCTGCGCACTGGTGGGAGAACCCCGCGAGGACGGCAATATCATGATCACCGGCATGGGCAACTGCCTGTCCTGCGGCGTGCGCAAAGGCATCATTGTGGACCTGGAAAAGGCGGCGGCCTGCGTCCAGACCGCCGTCCAGGAAGCCGAGACAACCGGCGCGGTTGAAATAAGGCAGATCTACCTGATCGTCAACGGGGAACATATCCGCGGCTCCGACAATCAGGGCAGCGTTCCGGTGTTTGATTCTGTGCGCGGCATCAGCGCCGATGATATTGACGATGTTACCGACATCGCGCGGACAATCAACCTTCCGCACGAAAACGAATCGCTCCATACCATCCCCCAGACCTATGCGGCTGACGGCCAGAACGGCATCATTAACCCGCTGGGCATGCACAGCAGCCGCCTTTCACTCAACATGCTGATCGTGCACGGCTCGCGCAACATCCTGAACAATACGATTCAGGCGGCGCGCAACGTGGGCCTGGAAGTCATGGATATTGCCTTCAGCGGACTGTGCTCGGCGCTGGCCACACTGACGCCGGAACAGAAGGAATGCGGCGTGGCGCTGATTGACATCGGCGGCGGCACCACCAATTACGTCGTTTACGCCGAAAACGCTATCGCCGCCGTCGGCGTCATTGCCGTGGGCGGCGACCATGTCACCAACGATATCGCGCAGGGGTTCACGATTTCCATCCGGCGCGCCGAAGCGCTGAAACAGGAATCCGGCGCCGCGGTTGTTGCCCCCTCCGACCGTTCCCGGCACATAACCATTCCGCTGGAAGTCGGCTTCCCCGCCTGCTCGGTAACCGCCGGCGATTTGAACGCCATCATCAACGCCCGCATGGATGAAACCTTTCAGATTATCAGGAATGAATTGGAGCGCAAGGCGCTGCTCCCGGAACTCGGCGCCGGGCTGATCCTGACCGGCGGCGCCTCCCGCCTGAAGGGAACGGAAGCGCTCGCCGAAAAAGTCTTCGGCGTTTCCTGTGTTACCGGCCGTCCGCGCCGCTTCAGCGGCATCTCTTCGGCGCACGACGGCCCGGAATACGCCGCGCCGCTGGGGATGATCCGTTACGCGATCCGCGGCGCGGTCCGGCAGGCGGAAGAAACATTATCGCTGGGAGGTCTGATCAAAAGATGGTTCGCGGGCCAGGCTTAATCGGCGCGCGTTATGGCGGGCAGGCAGTTCGGCGCAACAAGGCGGCGCTTAATTTTTTATATGTGAACCTATGAACGACTTCGCTTCATTATCCGGCAGTTCAGCGGACCTCTTGATCGTCGGAATCGGCAATGGCGGCTGTAACGCGGTCCAGACCATGGCGCGGGAATGGCCGGACGGACCGAAAATGATCGGCATCAACACCGACGAACGGGCGCTGGCCGGGCTGACGGGAATTGAATGCGTCCCTATCGGCGCAAAAACCATGAAAGGACTGGGAACCGGCGGCGACCCGCGTATTGCGCGGCAGGCGGCCGAAGCGGACATTGAAAAACTGCGCCCCCTCTTCAATAACGTCAAAATCGCCATATTCGCCGCCGGGCTCGGCGGCGGAACCGGCTCCGGCGTCGCGCCGCTCTTGATTGACGAGGCGAAAAGGGCGGGAGCGCTGACATTATGTTTCGCCATGCTGCCCTTTGAATTTGAAGGGCCAAGACGGAAAGAACAGGCCGAACGCGGATTGCAGTCCATCCGGGACGCGGCCGACGGCGTCATCTGCCTGCCGAGCCAGCGCCTCACGGCGCTGATTGACGACAAAGCCAATATCCGTGAAGCTTTCCGCCGCGCGGAAAAAATGCTGGCCGGAGGAATCCGCGAGCTCTGGCGGGTGCTTAACCGCAGTTCCATTATTAACTTTGATTTCGCCGATTTGCGCGCCTTCCTGCGGAACAGCAGCGGCAACTGTGTTTTCTGCTGCGCGGAAGGCGACGGCGAACAAAGAATCGCGACGGTGATTGACAATATTAAAAAAAACGTCCTTTTGAACAACTGCCGCTCTTTGGCCGACGCCGATTCCTTTATCATCTGCATCAGCGGCGGCCCCGATCTTTCCATCAACGAGGTGAACAAGGTGGTGAACGGCATCCTGGCCCTCGGCGGCCGCCAGGCTTTCACCATGGCCGGCGTGGGCTGTGAGCCGGAATGGCGCGAAAAAATTCATGTCGCCATTCTCGCGGCGGAAAAAGCGCCGCCAGCCGCCGGACATGCGAACACCGAAAATGAACGCGCCCGCCAGAATACCAAGGCGGAACCGCCCGGGAAACACGCCGGCCCCGGCCAAGCCGACCTGATTCAGGCCGGATTGTTTGACGCCGTTGAACAGGGACGCTTCAAGGGAGTCAGCCCGACTATTGTTAACGGCAGCAACCTGGACATTCCGACTTTTATCCGCCGGCGGATAAGCATTCAAAAAGCCAGAATCGCCGGAATTTGACCGGAAGACTTACGCAAATCAATGTTTCGCCCGGCGCGGGCGCAGAGAAAAGAAAATAGGAAATCGGGTCGCAGGCGGACCCGTTTTCCGGGACTTTAACCATAATTTATTCCGGATACCGCTTTATATGCAGCTCACCATCATCATTCCGGCCCATAATGAAGAACAGCGTCTGCCTAAAATGCTTGATGAATACCTGCCTTTCTTTGCGCGCGCCTATGGAGCCGATTTTGAAGTGCTGGTCGTGATTAACGGTTCCTCCGACCAAACCGCCGTCATTGCCGGAAAATACGCGGAAAAATTCGCGCAACTGAAATATGTTGTTGAAACCAGGCCGATCGGCAAGGGCGGCGCCATCATGCTCGGAATCGCGCGCGCCAAAGGGGATCTGGTCGGTTTTACGGATGCGGACGGCTCCACGCCGCCGGCCGCATTTCAGAAGCTGGTTGAACGCATCGGCCGGGCCGACGCGATTATCGCTTCCCGCTGGATCAGGGGCGCGCAAGTGCGCCCCCGCCAGCCGTGGAAACGCCGTATGGCCTCGCGCCTTTTCAACGGCATGGTCCGCCTGCTCTTCGGCCTGAGATTCTCGGACACCCAGTGCGGCGCCAAACTGATGAAGCGCGGCGCCGCCCTGCGCATTCTGCCGGAACTGGGCATCACGCGCTGGGCCTTTGACGTTGACCTGCTCTTCCAACTGCGCCGCGCCGGTTTTCAGACCGTTGAAATTCCATCGGTCTGGCACGACGTGGCCGGCTCGCGCCTGAAAATTATCAGGGCTTCGCTGGAAATGTTCGCCGCGCTGGCGCGGTTGCGCCTTTTATATTCGCCTTTCAAAAACATTGTGGCGTTCTATGACCGTTATTTCGCGCGCTTTTTTAACGCGTAACCTCCCATTATGAACCTTAAAGACAAGGCCGTTCTCATCACCGGCGCCGGCGTGCGCGTCGGCCGCGGCCTGGCCGAGGCGTTGGCCGCCGAAGGATGCCGGCTCGCCCTGCATTGCAACCGCTCCGCGCGCAAGGCGGAAGCGCTGGCCGATAAACTGCAAAGCGGCGGCGGCCGCGCCGCGGTGCTAAAATGCGATCTGCGCAAACCGCGGGCGGGAGAAATTATGATAAAAAGGGCTCTTCATGCCCTGGGCCGGCTGGACGCAATCATCAATAACGCCGCCGTGTTCAACAGGGAAAAACTGGCCGGCGGGACGGAAAAACACATCCGCGGGACGCTGGAAATAAACCTGCTGGCGCCGGTCCTGTTGACCCGCGCTTTCGCCGGCATAATCGGGAGGGGGAAAATAATCAACATCCTTGACCGGCGCGTTTCCGGTTTTGAGCCGGGCCTGGCCGCCTACCTGCTTTCCAAAAAAGCCCTCGCCGATTTCACCGGCATTGCCGCGCTTGAACTGGCGCCTGACATCGCCGTCAACGGCGTGGCCCCGGGACCGGTGCTGGCCCAGATGAAAGGCAAGGCGCGCGAAAAAGCCGGTAAAATCCCCCTCAACCGGCGCCCGACAATCGCCGACCTCGCCGCGGCGGTAATCTTTCTCCTGAAATCCGACGCCATCACCGGCGAAATAATTTTTGTTGACGGCGGCCAGCACTTGCTGGGTAATATGAGCGGATAGCGGGATTCGCGAAGCGTCGTTCGTATGAATCAGGCCCGTGAAGCAATGCGAAGCGCATGCTTCAGGGCAACTTTAAGCAAAGAATGACTATGCATCAACCTGACACGATTCATATCCGCGGTCTTCGGCTGAAATGCCATATCGGCGTTACGGAAAAAGAACGCGGCAAAAAACAGAACATAACCGCGGATATTACCCTGCGATGCGATTTGCGCGCCGCCGGAGGCTCCGACCGGCTTGAAGACACCGTTGATTATTCCGCGCTGGCCGGGAAACTATTGGCGCTGGCCGCCGGCGAAGAATTTTGCCTCCTGGAAGCGCTGGCGCGGCGCATCGCGGAAGTCTGCCTGGCCGAAAGAAAAATCAGCAAAGTTACCGTGAAAATCGCTAAAAAAAATGTTCTCCCGCAGGCTTGTTCGGCTGAAATAGAAATAACGCGGAAAAACCCGCATCACCCCCGTTAAATGCTCCAAAACCTGCAAATAAAAAACCTGGCGCTGGTGGAATCGGCGCGGATTGATTTCTCATCCGGCCTCAACGCGGTTACCGGCGAAACCGGCGCCGGCAAGTCAATCATTATCGGAGCCCTGAGCCTCCTCCTGGGCGAAAGGGCGGACAAAGACATCATCCGCGCGGGAACGGAACAGTGCTCCATCACGGCCGTCTTCAATTTGCCAGACCCCGGGGAAATTGACCGCCTCCTGCAGGAACGCGGCCTGCCACCCTGCTCCGACGGGATGCTTGTCCTGCGCCGGATAGTCTCCGCCGGCGGCGCGGGAAAGCAATTTGTCAACGACAGCCCGGCCACCCTCCAGACGCTGAAACTGCTCGGCGACCTGCTCGTGGACATGCACGGGCCGCACGACCACCAGTCGCTGCTCAAACCCGATTTCCAGATGAGCTTGCTGGACGCTTTTGCCCGCAACGAGAAAACACTGGCCGCTTACCGGTCATCTTTTGAAGAATACTGCGGTCTCCTGGAACAAAAACAGGCCCTGCAGGCGGACGGCGACAACGCCCCGCGCGAGATGGATATGCTCGCCTTCCAGATCCGGGAACTGGAACAGGCGAAACTTGACGAGAATGAGGAAACCGCAATCGCCGCCGAGCATCAAACTCTGGGCAACGCCGACCGGATCATCCGGCTGGCCGCCGACATGCAGAACGCACTCCATGAGTCCGACCGGAACGCCTTTGACCTGCTGGCCGCGGCCCAGCAGGCCGCCGGCGAGCTCGCCGGCATTCTGCCAATCGCCGCCGAATGGCAGCGGGAAATAAGAGAGATCGCCGGCCGGATCCAGGAAACGGCCAGAAATATTTCTTCCGTCTCCCGGAAAATTGAGGCGGATTCAGCGCGCCTGCAAAGTTTGGATGAGCGCATCGCCCTCTATCAGAAATTGAAAAATAAATACGGCATTTCAACGGCCGATCTGAAAAACATGCTCGTAAAAGCAAAGGGACGCCTGGCCGATCTGCAGAACAACGCCGAAAAACTAGCGCAAATTGACGCCCGGATAAAAGAAAGCCGCGATCAGCTTGAAAAAAAAGGACGCGATCTCAGAAAAAAACGGATGGAAGCGGCCAAGCGCCTGGCCGGGGCGATCCAGGCCGAGCTGAAAGATTTGGCTTTCACCCACGCCTTGTTTTCCGCGCGGTTTGAAGAGGTTGAGCCGCAGTTTTCCGGCCTGGACAGGATTGAATTCGTTTTTTCGCCCAACAAGGGGGAAGCCGAAAAATCACTGCGCCAGATCGCCTCCAGCGGCGAAATGTCGCGCGTCATGCTGGCCCTGAAAACCATCCTGGCGGAACAGGACCGCGTTCCCGTATTGGTTTTTGACGAGATTGACGAAAACGTCGGCGGACAGACCGCGCAAACCGTCGGGCGAAAACTGGCCGAGCTGGCCGGGCGCCGCCAGGTTATCTGCATCACGCACCTGCCGCAGGTGGCGGTCCACGGACGCGTTCAATTTGCCGTCCGCAAGAGAATCACCGGCGGCCGCACCGTAAGCAATGTCCTCCCGCTAAACCAGGAGGAACGGGTTGAAGAGATTGCGAGAATGCTGGGCGGCAAGGATATCACCAGCGTGACCCTCCGGCATGCGCAGGAAATGCTTGAAAGAAAACGCGCGTAGACAAATCCGGCCCGTCCTGCGCCGTTGTTCTCATCATTTCCGCCAGAGGCTCCGCCGCCCGCGGCGGGAAGAGGGCGCGGAACTTTTCCCTGTAAAACTTTCTTTTTTTGATGGTTCCGGTAAGATTCCGCATATGCCTGACGGATTCAAGCTGGCAGGCCAAGTCAAACTCTTGATTTTTTACCCGCAATTCCGGCTTGCTGAAACAATTGAACTGGTTATTATCGCCGAATTTTATCCCATCCACTTCAAAACTGTATGGCCAGCTGATGCAAACCACCGGATACTGGAGGTCAAAAGAGTCACGGTCGCGGTTCCAGAGTTTGCGTAGGATATTGCGCTGTTCGGCAATAAGTTTCCAGGGGGTTTCCGGTATGTTGAATTGTTTTGATTGACCTGACAGATTCATTGATTTTGCCTTTCATGTAATAACAAGCCATTCTCACCCACCCGCGCAAGCATTGAGCGGAACATCTTTTCCTCAATATCCAGATTGAAGCCGCTGCCCGTAACCGAACGGAAGCAGGGCAAAATATCCGGCAACCCGATGGCTATGCCGGGCAAAACATTGTGCCGGTTGGAGGCGAGAATCATTTACGCATCGCTCTGGCCTGGTCAAAACACGCCGGTAATTTTTCTTCAGCCGTCAAAAGAATAAGCCGGGAGGTTAAGGCGTTATCCAGTTCTATTTCAATGCCTTCCTGCATGAGTTTAAAACCTTTTTCCTCGGCAAAAAGACCGCCCGGCTCGAATCGGAGCCGGTAATCAAGCGCGGGATTCAAACCGCGGAATTTAAAGCGATAAACATTTCCTTCGGCGTTAACCAGCCGGAAAACCGCCGCAACCGCCCGGAGTTGGTCGCGTGAAACGTATTCCAGCGCGCACCAACCCCGTCCATCCCCGCCAGAAATAACCGGTGTGTGATGATAAACCTTTGCCTGCCGGTGAAATGGCCGGATAAAATCCTTGTAAATGCCAACATATTTTTTCACGCACTCCATGAGCGCGGGATTGGCTTCGGCCAGGGACGGCGTCAGCCCGGATAAGGCCGGATGACCGAGGATAACGACCTGCATGACAGTCTCCATGTTCCCCCGCTCGCTGGCATTGCCGCACGAGCCAAACAAACGGTTTACATATTCCGGCGGCAATGACATAGTCATGCCGTTGAGAATACGCACAGCGCGCGGCATTCTCATCCAGTCGGAAACCCACGTCGTGGTAAACCGGCTCATTATACCAACGTCCGTGCGGCCGCCGCCGCTGGAACAGTTTTCCAAGAGGAGGCCGGGGAAACGGACGGAAAGCCGGTCAAAAATGCCGTAGACGGCTTCCACGTGGCGCCAGAGTGTGTTTTCATAATGTCCGTCAACCAGGTTGAATCCGCCTTCCCTGGCGTCCAAGTTGTAGTCCAGGCGGAACAAATCAAGTTTGTATCTTTCAACAAGCCGAATTACTTCGGATTCAACATAATCCCTGACCGCCGGCTTGCTCAAATCCAATATCCGCTCAACCGATTTTCCATAGCGCATGATGAACCAATCCGGATGTTCGGCGGCAATCTTTGATTTTTTGCCCGCGCTCTCAACTTCGGCCCAGAGTCCGCATTTCAAGCCTTTCTTGCGGGCATAATCAAAAACTGGAAAGAGATCGTTGGGAAGCCGGTTCCCCGCCTGCCAGTTTCCGGTTGTCTCAAACCATGAAGTTTCCTTGTCGCCATACCAGCCGGCATCCACGATAAACAACTCCGCCCCGGCTTCCGCGGCAATATCTATTTCCCGTAAAAGTTTTCCCTCGCTTATTTTATGTTCAATGTAACCCCAGTGATTGTAAATGACCGGCTGGGGCGTTTCGGCGCCTTTCTTCAGCACAAAAGTCCGCAAATACGAGTGGAGAGATTGAATCGCGGAATCAAAACTTTCATGGTTAAGTCCAAAATGAACTTCGGGAGCGGCGATTGTTTCGCCGGGCGCGATAAGCCGCATGGGAGACGGAGCGACGGGCGCTGCTGAAAACCCCAGCCTTGTGCCACCCTCATAATGCGAATGAAAAGTCATGCGCCAGTTGGCCGACCAGCCCAGCTGGCATACAAAATATCCGCCGTATATATTGTTCCGAAGAACCGCAAAGGGACTATTGTGTCCGCTCCGGCCGTGCGTGGATCCGGTTGATATCTCCGTATTGGCGGGTAAATCTTGCCATTCAAAATTGCCCTCGTTAGCCCATGTAACATCCTTGAAATATCCGGCCGAATAAGGCGATAGCCTTCGGTCGTTCAGGTTGTCTTCCAGATTGTCTTTCATTGGCCAGAGAATACCGCACAAGGGCACAATGGACGTCAGCCCCAGGGTCTTGTCCTTGGAAGTATTGGTTAGCTCAAGCCGCCTGCTGAAAAAACCATGGCCGCAGGCGCAGGTGATAATTTTCAACGACAGAGGCTTGATGCTGTGTTTCAGGGTAAGTGTTCCCTGAACCCCGCCGTTTGAAATTCCGCTCGATTCAAACGCGATAAATTCCCATCCGAAATAAAGCGCGTCGCCGTCAACAACCAGGTCAAAAGCCGGTTGACAGACTTGCTCATCACATTCATGGATCGGAGCGCCGTTATCCTGGTAAGCCGCGCATAAAAGCCGCCCATCCACAAAACGCTCGGTATAAATCGCGCAATCCGATCCATAATGCCATCCGGGTTTCTCACAGGGGAGCGAGGTGATATAATTATTCGTCTTGCCCGATTCACGGGCGCCGCTGGAAACCGCTTTTTGATTTTTGGCCTTATTTTTGCCTGACTTTGCGTTCATGGTTTTCCTTTTTGTTTTGAATTTATTTCCACAAATGCAACATGGACGGCAATGCCTGACAATTACCGTCAAGAAGCAGCTGCCCGTCTTTTGCACTGACTTTAAATTCCGGACCGGCCGGCCGCAGCCGATAGTCAAGCCACTGCGCCTTAAAGGTTCCCTTAACAGGCGTTAACCGCGTAAAGAAATCCTTCTCAACGGTGTTTAAAACCCAGATTTCGGATGGTTCGGTTGTGAGCGGCACAGCGCCCGGCACCACTTCAAAACAACCGATAAACGCCTTGCCCTTGCTTTCTATCCGGAATGGGCCGGACAGCGAAAAAGTAATCGGCTCAAAATCACCGAGGATAAGGTCGGAAGCATGCATTTTATAGAAGCTCAACCAGGCCTTTATGACATCACGGTGTCCCTGGGGCAAACGGGCAAGTTCCTGACACACCACCGGCACCATGAGAAAGGCGCAGTTTGCCATGTGCATTGCCACGCCCTGATCGGACTCCGAATCCGGCCATTTTTCATGAAAAGTGTACGGAATAATATCTCCAAGACTCCTGACGTAGACCGCATCGTGTCTATTTAGAGCCAGGGAGTATTCGCAATCAAAGGCACAGCCATGCGTCAAATACGGCTTATTGTTAAGATTGGCGATACTGCGGCGGGAAATGAACGTAACTTCGGGGTTAATATCCCAGGCCGCCTTTGTCATGGTCTTCATAGTTTCATCCCAGCCTTCTCCCAGGGTGTTCCAGATATGCTCATGTCTGGCGATGCAAGGCTCAAGCGGAACAAAGTCATCATTGAAGTCAATCCAAAATGATTTTACACCCAGTTTGTCCACCATGTATTGAAAAGACTCAACCAGATGATCCCTCAAGCCGGAAGTGCGCGGGCAGAGAATGGCGCTTTTCCCCGAAGTCCAGCGATTAAACACTCCTTCCGGTTGTGTGGCGGTTGCCATTACGAATTTTTTCAGCCTATCGTTGTAATGGGGATCTTGTTGTGACACCGTGGGAGTTGAAATGTGCAATTCAAGAGCCATGCCCATTTCATTCAGCTTCTTGATCAACTCGGGAAAACGGGGGAATTTTTTTGACGGTTGGCGGTAATATCCATCATGCTCCGTCCAGTCAATGTCCAGATGTAATATTCCAAAACCCAAGTCTTTGGCCAGAGCCAATTGAGACTCCAATCGGTCTTGGAGTAATTTAGACTCAAATCCGGGCGGTGGCCAAAGAGACCAGGCAGCGCTCCAACAGGGCGACAAACTCCACGGAGATAGTTTACGCGGCTTGTATCCTCTGCGCTGATCAACGTACGCGGCATAACGGCGCATGCTCCTGAACCAGGTTTCCGGTTTCGTAGAGATAAAAATGCCGTCGCGATATTCCGATACCTGTGCCGGGGGCGCTTTTTTATCCTTCGGGAATCTTGGTCTTGTCAATGAAAGCCTGTATTTCCTGTCCCATTCCTCATTAAAACCGGGTAAAGGCTTTGCCGCTATATAAGTTTCAGGTGCTGTCCATGCCATGCCAACAGTGCATTTGTTATTTTGGCCATGGTCTAATGCCATGACAACCGGATCGCCGGCGCTGGATATACCAAAATCTTTCAATCCCCAATGCCAATGATTGTATGGCGTAAGGCATTGATAGTCATGCTTAACGCCGTACGGAGTAAGTATGTTTTGGACGTCGGCTGCACTCACTTCAATCGCAACTTCCATGTGTTTCAAAAGAAACGATGTTTCATCCTTGCGACGAAGGATATATTCAATGCCTGTAACGTCGGCTTCCAGAGCCGTCTTGTGAAGAGTCAGGTCGTAAATATCGTTTTCAAACGAAATTTTATTGCCCTCTGGTCGTAAGACGCCCCAATGACCGCCGGATGGTTCTAAGTCAAGGCTCATTATGACGGCATAAGGCGAATGCACATCAATTTTTATCTCGTTGTTTGTCATATTTCCAGCCTACGTCATGTCATGGTTAAAATATTACCGACACGTTGTTCAGAATAACGCACAGGAACTGTTATAGAATACCTCCCGTGCACAAATCTTCCGGATTACGCACGTCCATCGTGCTCCGTAAAATCAGTTCCGGTGTGACCAGGATTTCGGATGATTTTGGCATCCGGCCCAGTTCCAGGTAATCATAAAGGATACCGGCGGCCTGCCGTCCCTGGATGGACTGGTTCTGGTTGATACTGCAATTGATCACCCCCGTTTGAAGTCCTTGCCAAACATCATCGGATACGCCGGTCGCCGCTATCTTGACCTTTCCCGCCAATCCAGACTCAACCAG
Organism: Kiritimatiellia bacterium; assembly: GCA_028715905.1. NCBI lineage: Bacteria > Pseudomonadati > Kiritimatiellota > Kiritimatiellia > Kiritimatiellia bacterium. The sequence goes on along the minus strand of JAQUQV010000008.1, from coordinate 34,794 downwards.
ACATCTGCAGATTCCGGCCGCGTTTTCAGTGCCTATATAGATTCCGGAAATATCCGGATATTTTTTGAACATGTCACTGGCGACCGGATATCCCATTGCGGGATCATCATGCGTTTCCCCAATCCCGGCCAGTTTGAGCTTGGTTTGGTCCAGCCAGCTCTGGAATCCCTCTATTTTCAAATCGTGATCAAGCACCCCTTTCCGGCCTATGAAAATTGCGACAGAACGATCAGGCGTCATCCAATCAAGAACCTCGGCCGCCATTTTTCCGCACCGGCGGCAATCATGCCATACCGAACAAATCTGCGGCCCGCCCGGAATATTACTTCCAAGCAATATAAAGGGGATTTCCCTCTTCTTGAGCAAATGCCATGCCTTATCCAGACACTTCCGGCTGTAATTAAACAGACACAGAATCAGACCGGCAATTTTACTATCAGCCAATTCCCGGATGGTGGACAGGAAGGCCTTTTCATTCCCGGCCGGAAGGGGGCGCAATAATGAATTGACGCGATGATCGCGGAGCAGTTCCAAACTTTCACGCGCGCCGCGAATGAGCAAGCCGGTATGGCTGGGCCAGACATCCGGATACACGAAGCCGATTGAAAGGACCGGCCGGGCCAAGGCCTTGGCCAGCGTATTGGGCCGGTATCCAAGACGGGCGGCGGATTTTATCACCAATTCGCGCGTTTCCGGACTGATGCGCGGCTTGTTGTTCAGGGCCTTGTTGATGGTACAGACCGAAAGGCCTATTTCCCGCGCCAGTTTTTTAATGGTGATGCGCTGCGGCAAATGCATGTGAAAAAACCTTTGAGTAATCGTTTATCCATTAAGATAACCAATCCCCACTCCGTTGTCAATGTTTTTCATGGATTTTATTAACCGGCGAACTGCCACTTGTCAAAACAGGCGATTTTTCCAAGCGGCAGGCGGTTTTTGGGATGGGAACTGTCGGCGGGATAGCCGAGCGTCAATAATTCAACCACCCTGATCGCGCCGGGTATGTCAAGGACGGCTTTGACCTGGTCTTCATGAAATGAGCCCACCCAGCAAGTGCCCAAGCCCTCCTCCACCGCCTGCAGGGTCATGTGGTCAATGGCGATTGCCAGGTCAATCGGATAACAAAGCTGGCCGCAGCGCATTTTGTATTCCACATTGGTTGCGCAGCAGGCAATGACCACCGGCGCTTCACCCACAAAAGCCTGATTGTTGGCCGCAACCATAAGCCTGCGCCGAACGGCCACATCCTGCGCGACAACGAAACGCCATTCCTGGAAATTCTTGGCCGAGGGCGCCAGACGGGCGGCCTCCAGAACCGTGCGAAGTTTTTCCTTTTCAACTTTTTTTTGCTGATACGACCGGACCGAATAACGGTTTTGAATCTGGGGCAATAATGCCATTTTAGCCTCCTATCAGACGAGCATGCGCTCGCAATTTACAACACCTAACATTCAACATTGAACCCAATTTGTCTTTTCAAAGTTGAATATTGAGCGTTTTTTTAATTCTACATCAGCTCCCATTCCGCGTTCAACCGGAAAACGCCCTGCTCCGGCGTGGGATTTTTCACCACGAACGGGTACCAGTCCTCCAGACGGTGATACTGGATGGAATGATCCCAGGAATGGACGGAGAGCGAAAGGAAAAAATTGCCCTGCATCAGCGTCAAGGGATTGATTTTAAGCAAAATTTTTCCCGCTCCTTCAATCCGGTCAATGCGCAGGCCGGCAATCTGGGTATTGGAGCCGAAAACATAGAAGCCGTTGCCGGTTTTGAGGGCAAAACCGAAAACCGGTTTGTCTATTTGCCGGCCGGCGCGGTAACTGATTTCCACCGCGAGCGGCTCGCCCGCGGCAAAAGTTCCGGTTTCCGCGCCAGAGGGCCCGAGAAAGCGCACGTTGGTGATTTCAACGTCGCGGCTGCCGTACTCCACGGCGTGAACCTCCCCCCCTTCGCCCATGTAGGATTTAAGGTAAGTGAAAATAACCTCGGAGGGACGTCCTTCGCGGACCAGCCGGCCCTTGTGAATCAGAAAAACACGGTCGCAGAATTCCTCCACGGTCTGAAGCGCGTGCGAGACCATGAGCAGGGTTTTGCCGCGCCGCTGGAAATCGCGGATACGCGCCAGGCATTTTATCTGGAAAGCCGTGTCCCCCACCGCGAGGACTTCGTCAATCAAAAGGACGTCTGGATCCATTTCAACCGCAATGGCAAAACCGAGCCGCACATACATGCCGCTGGAATAGAATTTCACGGGCATGTCCAGAAACTCCCGGATGCCGGCAAAATCCACAATGTTGTCAAAACGCTTCTGCAAAACGGAGCGGGGAATGCCCAAAATCGCGCCGTTCAGGAAAATATTTTCGCGGCCGGTCAATTCCGAGTGAAACCCGGCGCCGAGCTCCAGGAGCGAGGAGATGCGGCCGTTGGCGCGCACGGCGCCGGAAGTCGGCGCGGTGGTGCCGGCAATGAGGCTGAGCAGGGAGCTTTTTCCGGAGCCGTTCGGGCCGATCACGCCCACGGTTTCGCCCGGCCGCACGTCAAAGGAAACGTCGTTCAGCGCCCACAACAATTTCGGCTTTTCGCGCCGGAAAATCCGGTGCAGTTTGCCGAACATGGTCGGCGGCTCCGATCCCAGCAGGCGGTATGACTTGCTCAAATTCCTGGCTTCAATGGCGTTCATTTAATCAGAACATATCCGAAAAATTGCGCTGCAGTTTCTTGAACAGGTAATAAGCCGGAAAAACAAACACGAGCGCGAGCGCGGCCCCGACGGACGAACCGGCGCCGAGGGGAAAGGCCGCGCCGGGGAGAATGAGCGCGCGATAGGCGCTGATAATGACCGCCATGGGATTGGCCATGTAAAGATCGGCCAGGAACGGCAAACCGCAGGCCGCGGCAATCTGCTCAACCATTCCGTAAGGATACATGACCGGCGTTATAAAAAAGAAGGCCATCACCAGCACGTTGACCAGATGCTCCAGGTCGCGAAAATAGACATTGGAGCTTGAAAGGAAAAGAATTATTCCGAAGCAGAAAAAGAAGTGGACAATGATCACCGCCGGGACCGCGGCGGAGGCCAAGCTGATATGCTGGCCGTGCCGCCCCAGCAAAACCGCCAGCAGCACGAACTGAACAACAAGCGTCAGAAGAAAATTGACCAGGTTGGAAACGGCGGTCGCGAGGGGCAGGATCACCCTTGGAAAATAAACTTTTTTAATGAGGTTGCCGTTTTCCGTGATGCAGGTTAACCCGTTGAAAATGCACTGCACCGTGAACTGCCAGGCAAAGACGCCGATCAGTATTTCCGTCATCGGAATGCCGCGGGCGAGAATCCGCAGAAAAACCATGTAAATGCCGGCCATGAAAAGGGGTGTCAAAACGCTCCAGAGAAAGCCGAGGACGGAATCCTTGTAACGGCTCTTGAGGTTGCGGACGATCAGGTTCCCCAGCAGTTCGCGGTGCGCGAAAATATCGGTTAAGATGCTCATACGTTCTGTTTTTACCGCAGAGACGCAGAGGACGCGGGGGTAAAAACGATTCTTTTAAAAAAAACCCTATCTCCGCGTTCCTTGCGCCTATCGCGAAGCGGACGGCGAATATCCCTCGGGGTTGGCCGTCTGCCAGCGCCAGGCATCGGCGCACATTTCATCAAGCCCTTTGCGCGCCTGCCAGCCAAGCTCGCGGTTGGCCTTCGCCGGATCGGCATAGCAGGCCGGAATATCGCCCGGCCGGCGGCCGGCAATCTTATACGGTATCTTTTTTCCGCAGGCCTTTGAAAACGCGGCCACGGCCTCCAGCACGCTGTAACCGCGGCCGGTGCCGAGATTATAAACCGCGCACCCCGTTTTGCCCTCTGTTTTTTCAAGGGCCTTAAGATGGCCGGCGGCCAGGTCAACCACGTGGATATAGTCGCGCACCCCGGTCCCGTCCGAAGTGGGATAGTCGCCGCCGTAAACCGAAAGCTCCTTCAGTTTGCCGACGGCCACCTGCGAGATATAAGGGAAAAGATTATTGGGAATGCCCTTCGGGTCCTCGCCGATCCTGCCGCTCGCATGCGCGCCAACCGGGTTGAAATAGCGCAGGATTGCCATGTTCCATTCCGGATCGGAAGCGTACAAATCCCCCAGGATTTCCTCTATCATCAGCTTGGTCCGTCCGTAGGGATTTGCCGCTGACAACGGAAAATCCTCCGTAATCGGAACGGTTTTCGGGTTGCCGTAGACCGTGGCCGAGGAGCTGAAAACGAGCTTTTTCACCCCGAACGTCCGCATCACCTCGCACAAGACCAGCGTGCCGGCGATGTTATTCTGGTAATATTCCAGCGGGATTTTTGTTGATTCACCCACGGCCTTGAGGCCCGCGAAATGAATGACGGCCCCGATTTTGTTCTGCCGGAAAACTTCCTCCAACCCGGTTTTATCCCGCAAATCAAGCTGGTAAAAAGAGATTTTGCGCCCGGTGATTTCCTGAACGCGTTTGAGGGCCTCGTAATTGCTGTTCTGCAAATTGTCAACGACCGCCACCTCGTGGCCGCTTTGCAGCAATTCAACGCAGGTATGACTTCCAATGTATCCGGCTCCGCCGGTGGCCAGGATTTTCATATTGATATCTCCGGGTTCTGCCGCTCCAGGATTTCCTTCACTTTCTGCAGAAGCTGGTCGTTGCGGATGGGTTTTTCCACGAACTGCTCAACCGGCAGCCAGGCTTCGTCCCGGTCGTTATTGGAAAAAGTGCCGGCATAAACCCCTTTTTCATTGATGGCGGAAAGCATGATGACAGGGATCGCGGCCGTGGCCGGATTGTTTTTTATCTGCCGGGCGATATCAAAGCCGGCGCTGGGGTTCTGGGGAAAGATAACGTCCAGAATCACCAAATCGGGCTTTTGAGCGGCAAGATTTTCAACGACATTCTCCTCGTTGTATTGATGCGCCACTTCATAGCCATGGGCCTTGAGCACGATGCTCATGGCTTCCACGATATTCCGGTCGTCGTCAATGATATATATTTTTTTCATTATGTCTTTTACTCCCGCTGTTTTTGCGCAAAGAATATAGCATTTCCCCCGTTTTATGATAGTCTTTTTTAGCACAAGCAACTTTGACACGCCATGAAAACGGAAATTATCGCCATTATCGGCGCCGGCAAGGGCGGCGCCGCGATTCTGGAAACCCTGCTGAAAATGCCGGGCATCTCCGTAAAATATGTCTGCGACGTAAATCCCGAAGCGCCGGGAATGACCTTGGCCAGACAGCACGGGATTGAATGCCAAACCCCGCTGGCTGAAATCTGCCGGGACAATGAAATTGACCTGATCTTTGAAGTAACCGGACGGCAGGAGATATGCGCCCAGATCATCGCGCAAAAACCGGAAAAAACCAGGGTGCTCGGCTCCGAGGACGCCCGCATTATTTTCCACCTGCTCGACCTGCAGCAGGAAGTCTCCGACCGCCTGGAAGATTACAACCTCGTCCTTGAGCGCCGCGTCTTGGAAAGGACCATGGAACTGGAAAAGGCCAATACGGAGCTGGAAAAGAAAATATTCGCCTATGAAAAACTCAACGACAAACTCCTCCAGATCAACAACGAAAAAACAAAATACCTCATGCACGCCACGCATCAGTTGAAGGCCCCTTTTGCCGCCATCCAGAGTTACACCGACCTCATCCTGGAGGGCTACGCCGGCCGCATTCCGCGCATGGCTCTGGATATCATCAGGAAAATCAGGGAGAGATGCGTGCTGTTGAGCGACGTCATCAAGGACATGCTGGAACTGGCCAATTTAAAATCGCTCGTCAGGGAAAACATCAGGATGGAGTTCGCCCCGCTGGACGGCATCATGGCCTCCGCCGTCAAGCACCTGGCCGCGCCGGCCGCGGCCCGGGAAATCAAAATATCCACGCCGGAAGCAAAAAACATCCTGGTGAAATGCAACCGGAACCAGATCCTCATCCTGCTTTCCAACCTGATTGAAAACGCGATTTATTACTCGCCCGCCGGAAACTCCGTCGCCATTGTCCTCAAGGAAGAGCCGAACGCTTCCGTGCGCATATCGGTGGCCGACCAGGGAATCGGCATTGACGAAAAACACCAGAGCCGGATTTTTGAAGAATATTTCCGGACCAACCCGGCCGTTGAATTCAACGAGCGCGGCACCGGCTTGGGGTTGGCCATCGTCAGGGAGATAGCCCAGATCCACGAAACCGCAATTGAAGTGGAAAGCGCGCCGGGAAAGGGTTCGGTCTTTTCTTTCCACCTGAAAACCGCCCCGCAGCAAGCGGGCGTTTGACTGTTTATCCGCGCGGCTTTTCCGCTGAGGCGGACGCGCCGCCATCCGAAACTGGCCGGCCGGCGGCGCACCAGCCCATATCGGCGATTCATTACCGGCAGAGATATGCCGGAAAACCCAAACCTTACCCCCCGGCCAAAACCCGGTCGCAGGCCAGGGTCAATTGCAGTGTTTTCAGACCGTCGGCATAATCGGAAGGATTGTTGCGCCAATCTCCAGAGACAACCTGTTTCAGGAAGATCTTGTTCTGGTACTCATAAATGCTCCGCGCCGACTGCTGGAACTGGAGGGGCGCGGACGCCGTTTTGGTCTTTCCGCCCTTCCTTGAGTAAAGATCGCACTCCGCCGACGCGGGGCGGTCGCCGGTCAAATTGCCCTTGTTGAGGTCAAGCCGGTAAAAATTTTTCTCGCCGCTCATGGTCATTTCATTGCGCCAGCGGTCGCCGACCCAGGTGTGCGTATGGGCGGCAATGATGCCCCTGCGGAAAGTCAGGATAAGCCCGATGGTTTCATCCACGGTATAACCGCCTTTCTTCCTTTTGACCGGATTGAGGGCCGCGCCCCGCACCGCGCTCACTTCGCCGAACAGAAAACGCAGAAGATCAAGGTTGTGCGTGGCCTGGTCAATCAGGGCGCCGCCGGATTTGGCCTTGTCGTAAAACCATTTCGGCAGCGCCATGGTCAGACTCACGTTACAGGCATAAAACGAATGCACGAGATGAATCCGGTCGCGCCCGATTGCTTTCCGCAAGGCCTGCACCACCGGCGTTGAGCGGAAGACATATCCGACCTGGACCTTTGCCCTGCGCCGGCGCAGCTCGGCGGCAATCTGCCGGCCTTTGGCGGCGCTCCGTTCAACCGGCTTTTCGCAAAAGACCGGGATGCCCCGGTCGGCGCAGGCCAGCAATGGCGCGCGGCGCACTGCGGGCGGGGTGCAGATCCAGACGGCGTCCAGCCCGGTTTTATTGAGCATTTCCTCAAAATCGGTAAAGACATCGCCGCCGAATTCCTTCTGCCGCTTCAAGGCCTGTTCGCGGTTAACGTCGCACAATGCGGCTATTTTAACGTCCCGGCGTGTTTTCAAATAATTTAAATGGGCGGCGGAAATCCCGCCGGTTCCGATAAAGCCGGTCTTGATCATGTGTTTGCCTCCAGAATTTTCGCAGGTATTTAACAGGGTGAAATTATCCGGCAAACGCGCCATGTCAACCAAAAAAACACCGGAATGCGGCCGGCTGACCCGATTTTTCAAGCGCCAAGCATGGCGCGCAGCGCTTCCGCCACGCGCTCCGGGGAAATTCTTTCAAGACTTTCCACGGCTTCCGCCGAGCGGCGCGGAATATCCCGGCCGCGCACTGCGCTGTCCTGGAGCACGACAACCTTATGCCCGAGCGGTTTTGTCTTGGAAGGGTCGGTCATGCCGAAAATCACTATCACCGCCGCGCCCGCGGCGGCGGCCAGATGAACCCCGCCGCTGTCGTTGCCAATCACGACGGCACAACGGGACATCAAGCCCGCCAGATCAGCCAGCGACGTGCGTCCCGCCATGTTGATTGCGCTCCCATTCCCGATGCGGGCGGTCAACCGGGCGCACAGGCCTTTTTCGGCCGCCGAGCCGAAAACAGCCAGATTGCCGTAATGATTCTCCCGAATGATTTTCCCCAGAGCCGCGAAATAATCCTCCGGCCACCTTTTCGCCGGACCGCGCGCCGCGCCGGGAATCATTCCAATCCACGGCTGTTTACCGCGGCCCAGAATTAACTCCGCTTTTTCAACCTGATCCCGGTTGATCCTTAAAACCGGCCGCTCCTCCTCTTTCATGCCACACCCCAGAACGGCCGCGTACTCATGCCGCTGGTGGAGATTTGCGGCGTTTTGCGGCAAGGAAGCGGCCTCCGTGAGAAGCCATCGGCGGAAATGTCCCGGCAGTCCTCTCCGCCGGGGAATACCGGCAAGAAAAGGAATGAGAGCCGAGCGGAATGATTGCGGCAATATGCATGCCTCCGCAAACCGCCGGCGGCGGATTTGCCCGGCAATTTTGCGCATTGCCGGCCATGAGCCGGCGCAGGTCATGACCTCCGCAACAACCGGGTGCATTTTCCAGAGCCCGGCCATTTTCGGCTTGACCAGCAAGACGATTTTTTTGCCTGGAAAAGCCCCGGAAAAAATTTGAACGGCCGGCATGGCCATGATGCCGTCGCCCAGCCAGTTGGGGCCGACGATCAGTATTTCCCCATTCAGTTGTTCAAATTGCGCCATTTAAACCGTTCCATTAAAACATGACACATTTTTGTGAAGAAGCCGGCAACAATCGGCGGCGGACCGCGGAACGTCTGTTCTGGATTACGGCGCGGCCGCCTTACCGGAAACAAATCCGGGAGATGCATGCATGAAAATCCTCCACGCCGCTGAGCAGTTCTATTTCAACGCGCAGGAAAAAAACGGGCACATCCTGCCGCTCAATTTTCGGGAAGCGGACCGAATCCTTTTCGGTGGTAATGACCGCCGCCGCCCCGTTCTTTTTGGCCTTATTGATGAGGTCAATTATTTCCTGCTGGCGGTAGCGGTGATGATCGGCGAAGCGTTTCAGGTAAACCAGCGTGGCGCCGAGCCTTGTGACTTCGGATTCAAAACCCTGCGGCGCGGCGATGCCTGAAACCAACGCCACTTTCATCTGGCGCAGGAAATCCAGGTTTTGGCGGCCGCCGGTGTAAACATTCTGGAGATACTTTGAGCGGTGGGCGCACTCGGATATTTCCGCGCGGGGATTCAACGCGCGCAGCTGCTCCCTGAGCCGTTCGGAATCGCGGCCGGTGGACTTGGTAATGAAAATAAAATCAGCGCGGCGGATATTTCCGGACGATTCCCTGAGCAGGCCGCGCGGAAGCACATAGCCGTTGCCGAAAGGATTCGTAAAATCAACGAGCACGATTTCCAAACGGTGCTTTAGCCGCCGGTACTGGAAACCATCGTCCAGGATGAGCGTGTCGCAGTGCAGTTTATCAATGGCGTAGCGTCCGCTCTTGACCCGATCCCGGTCCACCAGCACGGCCACGTCGGACAGGTTGGAAGCCAGCATGTAAGGCTCGTCGCCGCTCATGGCCGAATCCAGCAGGAGCGCGGTTCCGTCGGAAACGACCCGGGGCGGACGCCGCCTTTCCCGCCCGGTTATTTTATCCAGCATTTTTTTCGCGAAACCATGCTCGGTTTTTTTGTAACCGCGGCTCAGGATGGCCACATGCCGGCCCTCCTTCTGGAGCGCGCGCGCGAAAACCTCCACGACCGGCGTCTTGCCCGTGCCGCCGACCGTCAGATTGCCGACGCTGATCACCTGGCAGCCGAGGGTGTGGTGCCGGAATATTCTTTTTTCGTAAAGGAAATTGCGGGCGGTTGTGGCGGCGCCGTAGAGGTAAGAGAGATAACGCAGCAGCCAGCGCAGAAAATCGGCCGCGCGGCCCTCGCGCTGTTCGCCGATGACGGCGATAAAAAACCGCTCCAGTTTTTCCTTGCTGCTTAATCCCATGATACGCCTTTCGCGAGGCCGAGACCCGGCAAACAACGCAACCATTCAGGCCGGAAAAAAATTTTACGCCCGGGCGCTTATCTTTTTTTACCCCTGGTTATCGGCAAAAAGATGCTAACATGACCGGCGCGTTTTAAGCAAGCCTTCGCATCCTTTTTCTGCGATCCCGGGTGCAGGCCAAGAAAGCCGGGCAAGAGCGAGCCCATCTGCCTTGTTGCGTGAGGTTTGCTGTATGCTTATACAGCGGCACCTCCCGCGCCGCGCATATGCGCCAAACTGACGCGGCGAAAAATTAATGGGTTTCCATCCCTGAGTTCCGAAAGTCGGGCTAAGGGTAAGAAAGAAATATTTGCCGATATGCCGCACGACCTACCACTTATTTGCCGGCAATGACAGCGTTACGCGATGCCCGTCGGCAAGACTTCGCAGAACTTCCGCCACGGTGCCGGCCTGCCCCGGAACAACCAGTTCCGGACGGACGTCGCTCAGGGGGCGCACCACAAAACGGCGGCGCGCCCAGCGCGGATGAGGAATAATGACGTCCTTGTCTCTGACATGCAATCCGCCGGCGTAAATAATATCAATGTCAATCGGCCGCGGCGCGTTGGGCGCGGCGCGTTGGGCGCGTCCCAGCTGAAACTCAATCCGTTTAAACGTGGAAAGCAGTCCGGATAACGGCAAGGAAAATTTGATTATCAGCACGGCGTTAAGAAAGAATAAAGCGCTGTCGCGCGGCGCGACATCCACCGGCTCCGTTTCATAAACCGGCGACTGGGCCGCAAAAAAGATTCCCCCGGCCGCCAGAATGCGCTTTTTTGCCTCCTGCAGCTGCGCGAGGCGGTCGCCGACATTGGCGCCCAGGCTCAAACCAACCTCTATGCTGCTGATAGTTTCAGGGCTCAACTTTCACTTTCATCATCAGGCCGTTATTCCCTGAGACCGAGCACATCGCACATGTCATAAAAACCCGGCGGCCGTTTGGCCAGCCATTGCGCCGCGCGCAAAGCGCCCAGCGCAAAACAGTCGCGGTTTGAGGCCCGGTGAGTCAATTCCAGCCGCTCGCCCTCGGCGGCAAAGAGAACCGTGTGGTCTCCGGCAACGTCGCCGCCCCTGACTGAAAGAATGCCGATCTGGCCTGGAATTCTTTTGCCGGTATTGCCCCTGCGTCCGTAAACAGCGCTGTTTTCAAGACTGCTCCCGCGCGCGGCAGCGGCCGTTTCGGCAAGCCGCAGGGCGGTTCCGCTGGGCGCATCGGTTTTGTTGGCATGGTGCGTTTCAATTATTTCAAGATCGTAATCGGCGAGTTGTCCCGCGATCCGGCTGATTATGTTGTTCAGGATATTGATGCCCAGACTCATATTGGGGGCCGACAAAACCGCCGTCCGGGCGGCGGCCTTTTTGAGCAACTCATTTTCTTCCTTGTTCAGACCGGTTGTGCCAATGACAATCGGTTTTTTCAGCTCGGCGGCGAGTGCGGCATGTCTGGCGGAAGACGACGGAAAACTGAAATCAATCAGCACATCGGCCCGTTCCGCGCCCTGGCGCACATTGGCGGAAACAGGCACTCCGATATCCATCGTCCCGGCCACAATGCCGGCATCCTTGCCCATGAACGGGCACTGCTCCGCTTCAATGGCGGCGACAATTTTGAGATTATTCAAGCGCCGCGCGCAGCGGATCAAAGTCTGCCCCATCCGGCCGCCCGCGCCAAGTATTGCAATTTTCAGCATGTGATTTTCTCCCTGGAAAACTTCCCGCCGCGCGGGAAGAGTTAATATTTGCTTCACGCTCCCGTTGCCGGCGAGCCGGTTACATCAAATTCAATTCCCGCAGGCAGGCGGCCAGTTTATCCTTGAGCTTGCCGTCCATGGGGGAGAGCGGCAGGCGGTATTCCTCTTCTATCAAGCCGAGCATGGCCAGACCGGCCTTGACCGGGATGGGATTGGTATCCAAAAATACATCCGAAAAAAGGCGGAAATAACGCCGGTGCAGGGAAATGGCTTCCGCCCAATTTGCCTCAAGCGCCGCGCGCACCATTTTCACGACCGCCTCCGGCGCGATATTGGCGGCAACGCTGATCACTCCCTTGGCCCCGATTGACATCATCGGAAGCGTCAGGGGATCATCGCCGGAAAGAACGTCTATTTCGCATTGGTCAAGAATCCGGCTGACGCGCGCCACGTTTCCGCCGGCTTCCTTCAGAGTGGTTATTTTCGGATGTTGCGCCAGCCGCGCCACCGTCTCAACCGCAATCTCCACACCCGTGCGGCCGGGAATGTTATAAAGCACAACCGGCAGACCGACCTCCGCCACTTCCAGGAAATGCCGGGCCAGTCCTTCCTGATTGGGCTTGTTGTAATAGGGGGCAACCTGCAGGGTGCCATCGGCGCCGGCCGCGGCGGCAAAGCGCGTCAACTCAACCGCCTCGCGGGTTGAATTCGCCCCGGTTCCGGCAATGACCTTGATCCGTTTACGGCAAACCTCAATGGAGATTTCAATGACCTTGCGATGCTCGTCGTAGTTCAACACGGGCGATTCGCCGGTGGTGCCGACCGGCACAATGCCGTCTATGCCGCCCTTGATCTGTCTTTCTATGAGTTCGCGCAGTTTCTGATAGTCAATTTCGCCCTTTTTATTAAAAGGTGTTACAATTGCCGTATAAGCTCCTGGAAACATAATGTTCCTCCGCTCCTTTTCCGCTCAATAAAATTTTATCGTTTAATTTTAACCGCGGCGCGGCGAAAAGCAACCGTGAATATCAACTTTGTCCGCGGACGGTCCTGAAAATATCCTCAAACGTTTCCGCCCGCCTGATTTTCAGAATGGAGCCGTTTTCCTTCAGCAGGTATTCCGCGCTACGCAGGCGGGTATTGTAATTATGGCCCATCGCATAGGCGTGCGCTCCGGCGTTATGGATGGCGATCAAATCCCCCACCCTGACAACCGGCAGACGGCGGTCCCGGGCAAACTGGTCGTTATTTTCACAGAGCCTGCCGACAATATTGATTTTCTGCTTTTTACCGGAGAGTTTTTTGCCGACAACCGTTACGTGATGATAGGCGTCGTAGATCGCCGGGCGGGGAAGATCGTTCATCCCGGCATCAATCCCGGCGAATTTTTTATAACCTTCCTTGACCACATTGACCCGGCCCACCAGCCAGGCCGTGTCGGCCATGATAATACGGCCCGGCTCCGCCATGAGCAACGGCTCGGGCAGGCCGTATTTTGCGCATTGCCGGTCAAACGCCCGGCGCACGCCTTCCGCCACGCGCCGCAAATCCAGGCTTTTCTCCTTCGGCCGGTAAGGCACGCCGAATCCGCCGCCGATATTCATGCGTTCAATGCGGATCCCCAGCTCTTTTTTCAATTTCCCGGCCGTTTCAAGCAGGATCATGGCTACAGACTCAAAATACGCCTCATCCAGCACGTTGCTGCCGGTCATGGCATGGATTCCGAAGCGTTTCACTCCCATGTGTTTTGCGCGCCGGTAGGCCGTTACCGCCTGCGCAAGCGGCACGCCGTATTTCGCGTCGGGACCGGCGAGATAGAGACTTTTCATGCCCCCCTTGCTTATGCCGGGATTGACGCGGAAGGAAAGAAATTCCGGCACGCCGATCTTCCTGACGGCGGGAAGCATGGTGATATCGTCCAAGTTCAGCAGGAACGCGCCGGTTTTGGCGACAAACCGGAATTCGTCCGGCGCGGTGTAATTGCCGGTGTACATGCCGCGCCCGCCGAGTTTTTTCACAATCCAGGCCTCGGCCTCGCTGGAGGCATCCGCGCCGAAACCTTCCGAAAAGATTATGCCCAGCAAGCGCGGATTGTTGTTGGCCTTGACGGCATACAATGGCTCAAAAGACGGAAAAAAAGAACGGAAAGAATCGCGAAAGACGGAACAATTGGCGCGGATTTTCCTCTCGGAATAAAGAAAAAACGGCGTCGGATATTTGCCGGCCGTCCGCCGGATATCCGCGGTCGGCAGGTCCAGCACTGCGGCGTTCATAAAAGCGCTCATATTTTTCAACTCACGGCGCCCGCGCCGGCATATTAAATCCGGCCAGCTCCGCATTCGTTGATCTGTTGTAATCCTGAATCCAGCCGTTCGTAAATCCCTCTTTTTCAACGGCGCGGCAGACCTGCTCGTATTCGCCGTAAGAAATCCGCCGGTTCCAGCCGGGTATTTTTTCCGCCCGATAGGCCGGCGTGTACTGCGCCATGACGCTGACGGCCAAATCCGTGCCGATATTTTCCGCCAGCCAGCGGAGGTTCGCGCACGCTTCCGCGGCCAAGCCCGGCATAATTAAAATTCGGCAGATGACGCCGGAAACGGCCAGGCCGGACGGCGAAAATTTCAAGGCTCCTTTCTGCCGCCACATTTCCCGCAGGGCCAGGCGCGAATGTTGCACATAACCGCCGGCCCGCGAGCAGGCAAGGGCGGTGCTTTCCCGTGAATAACGCAGGTCAGTCAGATAAATGTCCACTATGTTTTCCAGCGCCCGCAATATAGCCACGCGCTCATATCCGCTGGTGTTGTAAACAACCGGCAATTTTTCGCCGCCATGCCCGGCATCTTCAAGCGCTGCCGCAATCGCCGCCAGCCAGGGCGTGGGGCTCACCAGATTCCAGTTGTGGCATCCCTGCGTTTCGAGTTTCCGGAAAACAGCCGCCAGAGATTCCACCGTAATTTTCGCGCCCGCGCCATTCTGGCTCCAGGGATAATTCTGGCAGTACAGGCAGCCCAGCGTACAGCGGGTGAAAAAAACCGTGCCGGAGCCGCGCGTGCCGGAAAGGGGCGGTTCCTCGCCGAAATGCGGGGCGTAACGATACAGTTCCGCTTCCCTCCCCGCCCGGCAGAATCCAAGTTCGCCGGCCAGGCGGTTGACGCCGCACCGGCGCGGACAAAGCTCGCAATGGGAAAGAATGTTTTCAAAATCAACACGTTTCATTGAAACAGAAGTCAGTAGTCAGAATGCCGAATAAAAGCGAGTCTTGCTTTTATTCTGTCTTCTGGCTGTTGAATTCATTTTCAGACTTCCTCTTCCTTGGTCTTTTCCACGCTGGCAATGATTTTCTGCGCGATATTGCTGGGCACAACATCATAACGGGCAAAACTCATTTCAAATGAGCCGCGGCCGCCGGTAATGCTGCGGAGCTCCGAACAGTAACGGAACATTTCCGCCATGGGAACTTCGGCCACGATCACCTGCAGTCCGTCTTCAATTTCAATCCCCAGTATCCGGCCGCGGCGGTGATTGAGGTCCCCGTTGATATCGCCCATAAACTGCTCGGGCACCGCGACCCGCGCCGTCATAATCGGCTCCAGCAAAACCGGTTTGGCCTTGCTCACGGCTTCCTTCATGGCGCGGGAGGCGGCAATCTTAAAGGCAATTTCCGACGAATCAACGTCATGGTATGAGCCGTCATAAACAGTCACCTTGACATCCACGATCGGGTAGCCGGCCAGGACACCATGCGGCATGGCTTCCATGAACCCCTTTTCGCAGGCCGGCAGAAAATTGCGCGGAATGACCCCGCCGACCACTTCATCAACAAACCATTCCTCATCCGGCTTCTTCGGCGCCACTTTGCAATATACTTCCGCATACTGACCGCGGCCGCCGGATTGTTTCTTGTGTTTGTAATGCCCCTCGCCCAATCCCGTAACGGTTTCCTTGTAAGGCACCTTGGGCGTGCGGTACTCGGCCGTAACGTTGCTCCGTTTTTTCATCTGGCTCAAGGCAACGTCCAGATGCGCGTCGCCCATCCCGGCAATGATGATCTCGTTGGTGTCAACGCGCCGCTCAACCCTGATGGTCGGATCATCCTCCGCCACGCGCGATAAAGCCGTGCCGATTTTATCCTCGTCGCTCTGCTCCTTGGCCGAAACGGCCATTGAGATTACGGGATTGGGAAAGACGATCGGCGTAAATTCCGCCTTGTGGTTGACCGCGCACAAGACATCGTTAATTGTCGTGTTTTTCAACTTGGGCAGGGCGATAATGTCGCCGGCCCGGGCCTCAGTGGTAACCGCTGGTTTTTTGCCCTGCGGAACAAGCAAGGGGCCGATCCGTTCCTTGTGCCCCTTGGCCGCATTGCTCACCTCCATGTTTTCCCGCAACGTTCCGCCGCAAACCCGGATATAGACCAGTTTGCCGGCGTAGGGATCGGTAACCGCGCTCCAGACATGGCCGACAAACGGCGCATCCGGCGCGGGGTTGACCGACTTGCCGGCGGCATCCTTGGCCGGCGCATCGGCCGGGCCGGGAAAAACTTGAACGATTTTTTGCAACAACAGGTCAAGGCCCTCGTTCTTCAAGGCCATCGCCGCAAACACGGGAATGAGCGTCCCCTTCAGAACGGCCTTCCGCAACCCGTTCTGAAGCTCATCCGCGGTAAGTTTTTCGCCGCCGAGGTATTTTTCAAGCATGGCATCGTCGCCTTCCGCGGCGCATTCAATCAACGCATTTTTACTTTTTTCAACCAATTCCGCAGCCGTGGGCGAAACGGCGCCCTCGGAAAGCACATCTATAAATTTACCCTCGGCAAAAACGATTACCGGCAGGCATTTCTCACCCCAGATATTCTGAATCTCGCCTATAGTTTTCGTAAAGCTCGTGTTTTCCTTGTCAAGGCCGGTAATCACAATTCCCCGCGGCATCGCCAGCGCCTGAACCCGGCGCCAGGCCCTGGTTGTGCCGACCTGGATGCCGGCCGCAGCATCAACCGTGATCAGCGCGGAATTGACGGCCCGGCACGCGCAGATCACCTGGCCGGCAAAATCGTCCACGCCCGGACTGTCTATGATCACAATCTGGCTCTTTTTGCCGCCGTCATTGAAAACCGTGGTGAACGACTGGGCATAAACGCTGCTTTTACGGCTGATTTCCGTTTCCGTAAAGTCGCTTAGACTCGTGCCGGCGCTGACCAGCCCCATGCGGTCTGTTAAACCCGTTTTATAAAGGACGGCATCGCATAACGTCGTCTTGCCGCTTCCCGTATGGCCCAAAAGGACAAAGGTTCTCACGTCATTGATTGCTATATCTTTCAATTTTTACCTCCGTTAAAATGAGTTAATCATATTACTCATAATAACTCACAAAGCAAACAAAATGAGCAGATTTTAAAAAAAAAAGGGGGGGGCGGGCAGCGGCGGGAACCGGGATTCTCGCGCCCAAACAGACCGGCGGCTCATATTTGCTTTGATTTAACCGCAATGACGTCAACCTCAACCAAGGCGCCGAAGGGCATGCGGGCCTGGACCGTGGTCCGCACCGGAGGCGGATCGGCCGTGAAATACTGCCGGTAAATCTCGTTGAACGCCGGATAGTCTTCCAGATCAGCCAGGAATGCCGTGACCTTGACAACATCGGCCATGGTCAATCCCGCTTTTTCAACAATCGCCTTCAGGCTGTCAAAAACACGGCGCGCCTGAACGGCCATCGGACCTGCAATGAGCTTATTGGCGGCGGGATCAAGCGCAATCACGCCCTGAACATAGAGCGTGTTATCAACCAGAATGCCCTGGGAATAACGCGCCACCGGTTTGGGGGCGTTTTCAGCTATAATGACTTGTTTTGACATGTCTTTATCCCATTCCAAAGCGGGCTACGAAGATACCAGAAGGTTTTAGGGAAACGCAAGCGAGAAATTAAGCGGCTGGGGTAATGAAAGATCGCGGCGGGCCGGTGATGATGGGTGGGGCAAAATTACGTGTACCGGGTATTTGCCAAGAACGACAATCGCCGGCCGCATGTGGTGATTGCAAATTATGATCAACGCGCTGACGTTGAAAATCTGATTGCCGAGGCTCAGCAGGAAGGCTTGCTGGCGATTCCTTCCAAGCGGTTTCAAAGCAATCATGCCTTTTTCCAGATCATCATGCTGGCCTGTAATCTGTGGCGCTGGATGAAACTGCTGGCCGGGCATGTCCAGCAGCCGACGGCGGATAAAGAAACGCCGCCGCCAACGACAGCGGTGGTTCTGCCCAAACACACGCTGCAAGTGGCACGCCTGAAAATGCTTTTTATAGCGGCGAAAATCCGCTATCACGGCAACCGGGATGAAGTGCGTTATTCCGTGCATGAGCAGCGCGCGGCCGGGATCATGGACTTTCTCGGGTATCTGGATCAAAGACGGCGGGAAGCCGCATGAATATTTGCTGAAATAGATCGTGCAAAATATTTTTTGCACGATACGGGAAGTAAACAGTCAAAAACGGACGCCCGATCGCATCGTTAACCCAATAATCCGTAGTACCGCGCAAGCAGAGGCGTTCGCGCGAAACATAACGCCGGGGGAAAACGGCATCCTTGCCGTGATAAACCCGCACGTGGCCATCCATATAAAGGTATCCGGCTTCTTTCGGATCGGATTCCATCCATGTTTTGGATAATTCCTTCATCCATTCCAATGGTTTGCCGGTAGTGGATATTATCGCGATTTTTTGGCGCAGGGTGCGAACTTCCGGGGAGCGGTCAAGGCCATGCGGCGCACGACCTCAATCAGCGGCCGCGGCCATGCCTGAAAGGAGTATCGGCCAGACATTATTTTGAGGTTGGCAAACGCAGGAGAAGAAATTACTATGATCGCAACAAAAGGGGGGATGTGTTTGAAGAAATTACAAGAACCGGCAATTTCAAGCGCAGTTTGATCCGATTGACAGGGCAGAAATTCCTGGAAATGACCATTCCCGATAAACCCAACAGCCGGTTGCAGAAATACCGGCTCACAATCAAAGGGCGGGCTTTTCTACAGCGAGAAAAGTGATATAACGCCATGCCGCAACATCTTGTCACTTCCATCCTTTTTGACGGTTCGTTGGCGCTCGAATGGGAGGAAAACTCGCTTGCGGAACATCATGACCGCCAGCGGCTGGAAAAACTGCTGATGGATGTTTTTAAAGCCGGCCGCGTGGACGGACCCGGTAAATGGCTTCTGATGCTTGGCTTATCCGACTCCACTGTTCCGCTCTCTTCTTCTCTTGCATTCTGGCGCGATTTTTCGGCCAACTGGATTCATCAGGCGCGCACAACACCCGATATAGAAAAGAAGCGCGCAACGCTGGATATTAAACTGGCTGACGACGAGGCCGATGCTTTCCGGCAACGCATGCCGGCTATGATTGGAATTGATTATGCCGGCACTGCCTTTATCCAGAACATCTGGCGGTCAATTCAGTCTGTATTTGTCAAAGAAATCCGCGATTTCAAGGGTTCGGTCGAGGACTATTTCCAGAAGATTTCTCCCCGGCCACGCCATATTGACCGCATTCATTTTCACCTGGTCGAAAACCGCAAGGATGAAGAATGTCCCTTTGCGTTTATGGCAACTTACACCACGCATGTTGACGAACGCGGCCGCACACGCCACTTGCCGCTCAAGCACGCTCTTGAGGAATACGGCAGCCGGAAAGACAAGCTGCTGGAACTGCTGGCAACGGTCAACAAGGTTGCCAAAAAGAATTCATTGATCGCCGCCTTGACGGATTCCGGTGAATTATTCCATCCGATTGCATTCACGCCGCGCGATGCGTTCGCGTTTCTGAACGGCGTACCGGACTTTGAGGCGGCCGGCATTCTCTGCCGCATTCCGCGCTGGTGGAAAGGAACACGCAAGGCAACGGTTGCGCTCGCGGTGGGTAATGCCGCTCCGTCCCTGCTCGGTCACAACGCCTTGCTCGATTTTGACGCCAGCCTGCATCTGGACGGCGAAGAGATATCAGAACAGGAAGCCCGGCGCATCCTGGAAAGCGCCGAAGGTCTGGCTTTTATCAAGGGGCGCTGGGTGGCCGTCGATACCGCTTCCCTGCAAAAGACACTGGACGCTCTGAAAGAGGCCAGAAGGCTTGCCGATTCGCAGCAGCTCTCTTTTGCCGATGCCATGCGCCTGCTCATGGGCGCGAAGGAGGCGAATACCGTCGGCCGCCTGTCGGCCGGCGAGGTTGAAATCACCTGTGGCGACTGGCTAAGATCAATGCTCGAAAAGATGACCAATCCAACGCTGATTCGCGAGACCGATCCTTCTCCCGCGCTTAAAGCCCGATTGCGTCCCTACCAGCGGCAGGGCTTGAATTGGCTGAATTTCCTGCATACGCTGGGATTCGGCATCTGCCTGGCGGATGACATGGGGCTGGGCAAGACCATCCAGATACTTGCGCATCTGCAACAACTCAAGGAAAAAGGACGAACCAGTTTGATCGTTGTTCCCGCCTCATTGATGGAAAACTGGCGGCGCGAAATCGAAAAATTTACTTCCGACCTGCGGACTGTCATTATTCATCCACAGGTCTTGAAAGACACGCCTGTCGATGATATCAGGAAACAGATAAGTTCATACGACATTGCCATTACAACTTACGGTATGTTGAGCCGCTATTCCTGGCTTGTTGAACACAAATGGTTCTATGTGGTCTGCGACGAGGCGCAGGCCATTAAAAATCCCATGACCAAACAGGCCAGAGCAGTCAAGGCGCTTAAGTGCGCTCATCGCGGCGTGATGACGGGCACGCCGGTTGAAAACCGACTCTCTGATCTCTGGTCGCTTTTCGATTTCATCAATCCCGGGCTGCTCGGCTCATTTAACGAATTCAAAAACTACGCCAAAAGTCTGGCCGATCATCCCGAAGGATTTGGCCGCCTGCGCCGGGTGGTGCATCCCTATATCCTGCGGCGCAACAAGACGGACAAAACGATCATCAGCGATCTGCCCGACAAGGTGGAAATGAAAACATTCTGTCCGCTCTCAAAAGCGCAAACGATTATTTATCAGGACCTGGTCCGCCGGCTGGACAAGGATTTGAACGAAACCGATGGCATCCGGCGCAAAGGCGTCGTGCTCGCATATCTGCTGAAATGCAAGCAGGTGTGTAATCACCCGGATCATTACAGCGGTTCCGGCGTGTTTGACGCGGAGGAAAGCGGCAAATTCAATCGTCTGGCGGAATTATGCGAAACCATCCGCGAAAAACGGGAAAAGGCCCTGGTTTTCACGCAATTCAAGGAAATCATCGGCCCTCTGTCCGCATTTCTGGAAAATGTCTTCGGTGCGCCGGGATTGATTCTGCACGGTTCGACTTCGGTCAAACAGCGCAGGGAAACCATTGACCGCTTCCAAAGTAATGACTATGCGCCGTTCTTCATTCTTTCGCTCAAAGCGGGCGGAATAGGATTGAATCTGACTGCGGCGAACCACGTCATTCATTTTGACCGGTGGTGGAATCCGGCGGTGGAAAACCAGGCCACGGACCGGGCGTTTCGTATCGGCCAGAAACGGAACGTGATGGTGCATAAATTCATTTGCAAGGGAACGATCGAGGAAAAGATAGACGCCCTGATCGAGGATAAAAAAAGCCTGGCCGGGGAGATCATCCCCGCGGCGGCTGAAAACTGGATCACGGAAATGAACGATGCCCAGGTGCGCGATCTGTTCCGGCTGACGCTTGCTTCGGCAGATGAATAACCGCCTTAAGGAGAAAGGAATAGTGTCATGAGCTGGAGATACAGGAGCAGAAGTTACTTCCCTCGCTATGTTCCCATGGCCGAAAGAATACGCCATGCCGAAAAGGCCGCGGTTGCGCTGAAAAAGAAAGGCGTGGCCGTTGAACCGGTTGTAATCAACGGCCGGGAAATTGCCCGAACGTGGTGGGGAAGAGCATGGAACGAGAACCTTGAGCGTTACGCCGACTATGGCAATCGTCTGCCGCGCGGCCGGTCCTACGTGCGCAACGGATCGGTGCTGGACCTCAGGATTGCCGCCAATGCGATTACAGCGCTGGTTGCCGGCAGTCGTCCGAGACCATACGAAATTTCCATTGCCATCAAACCGCTCAACGAAAAGGTCAGGCGGGCGTTGATGGAAAAGAGCCGATCTTCGCTCGATTCCATGCAGTCCCTGCTTTCAGGCGAGTTTCCGGCCGAGCTGAAAGAATCTTTCCTCGAAAAGGGCAGCGGCCTGTTTCCATCGCCCCGGGAGATTGAATTTTCATGTTCCTGCCCGGACTGGGCATCCATGTGCAAGCATGTGGCCGCAACGCTGTATGGGACTGCGGCGCGGCTCGACGAAAAGCCGGAACTGTTTTTCATCCTGCGCGGCATTAAAATAGACGACTTTGTCGGCAAAATGCTCAAACGCGAAAGCGCGAAAATGCTGAAAAAGGCCAAGGTCAAAAGCGCGCGGGTCATTAAAGCAAAAGACGAAGACATATCCAAATTGTTCGGGATAGAAATGGATGGCGCGAAACTTTCCGGCAGGAAAACAAAGCCCCGCGCAAGCGCGTTGCCAAGCCGGAAAAAGGATGAACCCGTGAAACAACAATCGGGAAAAATAGTTCAGAAAACCGCGTCAAAAAAAAAGAAAATTTCTTAACACATCGCGATTAATCAAAGGAGAACCATGCTTAAAAATTGGAATACTAAAAGAGATGGTGATCATTCCGCCAGGAGCGCGGCTATCGCCTTGTCGAGAGCGGGGCAAGCCATGCGATGAATTTTAATGGCGAGCGTTTCGTCCTCGTTGTTTGGCATGATGTCGGCAGACGACACAAAGAGTTCCCGGATCAGCGCCCGCGCTATCTCCAACCTGGCGCCTGACATTTTTTCGCATCATGGCCTTGCATTATGAAACACCTTATTTGCCGGCGGCAAGCCATACCGGCTTGCAGATGCCGCCGGGCCCGGTGGCGTTTGAAACGCAGACTCTTATCTGCTGCCATTCACCATCATCGAAGCGCTGGTCAATCCTGATTGTAAACGGCGCGCCCCCCGCATTGTCTTTTTTACAAATATTTTCTCCCGCTTTTGCGCCATTGACATAGACCCGGCAGAATCCGTCCGCCGCGCCAAAGACAAGATAAACTTTCCGATCTTTCATCCTTTCATCTTTTTTAATTGCCGCGGCATACCAGCCTTTGCCATCATGCTTTTCAAGTCTGCTTCTAATCTCTTCGGGAAGTCCGCTTCGGGGCTTGTCCCAGGAACAGACGGTATTGACGGAAAGCCATGTCTTGTTGACATCGGTCCATTTTGCGTTCTGCAGGTCTTCCTGCGTTCCGGCGGCTTCGGCGTCTATTTTGAACTTCCAAACCAGGGGTTTTTGAGCGAGCGGCTCCAACTCGCCGTCAAAAAAGGCCTCGGCCCAAGCCATAGCCCCGTTCAACGGCCCGTCCCATTTATGCTTCTCATCATCGCCGAAGTAACTTTCAGCGGCCAAAAAAGCAGACCAGTTCATCTTGATTTTGTCCCTGTTTTCTATCCTGAAATTTAACGCCTCTTTGGCTTTCTCAACCTTCTGGCGCAAGGAAGAATTCTCATCGGAAAAGGCCGCAAGCAGTTCCATTGAGAGGCGGGAATGCTTATTGGCAAGCTGCATCTTCTCAACGCGTTTTCTTGCATCCGCGCTCAGCTCCTTTGCGGAGGCCTTTGCAAGAATGGCGTCGGTAGCATCAAAATCAGCCGCCGTAAAGTAATCAAGCATCCTGCGCAAAACCACCTGGTAGGCGCAGGCGGCATCCTGCAAGACATTTTCTTTGTCCGGCGTGTTTGCGTTCCATATCCTGCTGTCCCAGTTATTTCGCCAGTATTGGAAGTATTCTTTCATGTCATCTTTGGCAGGGCCGAAGCCGGAACAGTATTCATCCTCCCAGTCATCAAAACTGCGGTCCGGATATGTGCCGGCCCGGGCTATGACATAGTAGCCAAGCCCGTCGGCTTCCCAGGAACCCGTGATCAGCGAGTCAAAAAGCATGCCGATAGCTCCGTTTTCAAAACCTGTTTTCAACGATGCAAACATTAGTTTTTCAAACCCCATGGGCAGCCCCGTCGCCAGCCACATGTCATTCGGCCGGTGAATGAACTCCTTTGCCCCCATATTTTTCCAATCGCAATATAGTTTTTCTATTGCCGCGCTCCCCGAAAGCATGGTGGGAACAAACTCTATGATAACGCCCTCTGACACTTTTTCGCGCCGGGGCGCCTGGAGATAACAACCATAGCCGTACATTACGGCTTTTAGGTCGGGATATTTTTCGCGCGCCAGCTTCAGCACTTCGTTGGCGAACCAAACTTCTCTGTCTGTCATGTGAGCCAGGATATTTTTTCCATCTTTCTGGCATGCCACGAGCGGCTCTCCTTCTTTTCTGACATCAAGTTTGAGGCATTCAGGACAGGCGCAAAAACCAAAGCCATCATTGTCGCAAACATTGATATTGACCAGCTCCGGCTGTTTCTTTTTTCTTTCCAGCCAGTTGGCCACTATCTGCTTTTGAACATTCCTGTTGGCAACACAAAGCTTTGCAAGGTCAGGCCTTTTTTCCCTGTAGGGCTCCCGCCGGCCGTTTTCCGGATTCAACGCAAAATATTCGGGATGATTTTTGCCGTATTTTTCCCACCAGTCAGTGAAAGCATGCCCCATCTCAATCATTTCGCTTGAACCAAGCCGCATTCTTCTCAACCATATCCCGTGCTCCAGGATTATCCGGTCCATTTCTTCCCGGTTATAGGCCATTTTCACCGGCACATTCCTGAACAGGATCCGCCTGTTCAAGGAAAACTGTCTGATTGTCAGTCCAGGCGCCCATGAAAAACATTTGGACGCAAACACCAGTTCCGACCTGGGGCAGAAAGCTATGCCGTCATCCCCCGGCTCCATCCATTTCACGCCCAGCTCATTTTCCAGGAAAAAATAAACGGCAAACATCGTTCCTGTTCTTGTCACCCGGGGGTGTAAAACTTTTTCCAGGTCGGCATCCTCTCCATGCGCGTCCTCTCCGTATAGATAGATCCCGGCCGGAGTTATCCGGTACCGCGCCTCTTCTCTTTTCAATTCCGCTTTATCGTCAGGAAAGGGAATCCCGACATAAAAAGGAAACCCCTTTTTCCCTTCTGCATCGTCCGTAATTTCTATCGGTTTGCCGGTGATAAGCTCCAGATGTTTTTTCAATTCTTCCGCCGCAAACTTTTTGATCGCATCCGCATTTTTCGGCAAAACAATAACAGGATCCCCGGCATATTTTTTTCCGCCGTTTTCAACTTCCCGCGTGTTGCATCCGAGAAGGAACACGACCAGACCCGTAAAAAAAAGGCCCCGCAGCCATCCGCCCGATTTAAGCAAGTTTCCCCCGGAAAAATCAGATTTTTTTCCAAGACCGCTTGTTTTTGCCGCGGTATTTTCTGTTTTCATGGCGCTTTTGTTTCCTTTCTGCTTATCATGTGTTCCGGCTCCGTTTTTCCCGCCCTTTCGCCGTCTGAAATCAATCCCGATACAATTCCGGTCTTTGGCGCGCATGGCGGTCAAGCCCCTCCATGACCGCGCGGCAGCTGTTTTGCCAGCGGTCAGGCGGGATATCCTCGGTAATTCCCATAATCAAACCGTCAATTGATTCCGCCTGATCAAGCAGGTCAACGGTCGTCTGTTCCACCACCCCGTCCGGTTTCAGATGCACGCTGGAAGGAAAATTCAACCATATAACCTTGTCGGACCAGGCCTGGCGCGCATCCGCTATGCGCATGTCGGTATCCGGCGCCGGCGTGAACGCCTCAATGTAATCCAACCTGGTTTTGGCGATGGCATCCGCAAACAATTTGCAATTGGCGTCAAAATGGCACC
Organism: Kiritimatiellia bacterium; assembly: GCA_028715905.1. Classification (NCBI taxonomy): domain Bacteria; kingdom Pseudomonadati; phylum Kiritimatiellota; class Kiritimatiellia; species Kiritimatiellia bacterium. The sequence continues at coordinate 9,382 of JAQUQV010000008.1, read as the reverse complement.
CGATAAGTTTCCCTTTTTTGTGCAATATTTCCGCAGCCTCGTTGTAATGCGGAACGTAGTATTGCCTGAACATTTCCAGCCCGATTATTTCCGGCGTAACGTTGCCGCCGTAATTGGCGTGCAATACCGGCGCATCTGCGACCAGTTTGTAGATGGAACGGCGTTTCGCGGCGATGGCATCGTACAATTTCATGAGTTCATCACGATGATCCATCCATTCAAGGCAGAATTGAGCGGTATCAAAAAACGGGCCTGAAACAAGCGATTGCAACGGCTCGCCGCCAATGCCCGCCCTTAAGATCACATCCTCGCCAAGCGTCTTGTCCAGGGACGCAACGTGTTCGTAATCCGGCTCATAGACCTCGTCCTTGATAAAGAAAAGCATTGCCTTGTAATCGTCCGGCTTCTTATACATCCGCTCAAGTGCCCAGCTGGTAAAGCCAGACGGCTCATGCAGGGTGGTGAGAACGCCATACGGCGTTTCATAAAAATGCCGGACCAGTTGGCGGTGGTTTTCATAAAACGTATGACTATATGTCTTGACGTTCGGACGATGAGTCTTAAAGCAGTCGACGCGCTTGACGATACACAGACCGCGATTGCGCATTTCGCGTTCCGCGGCGCATTGGGGAATCATAGTCTCATACATGGTAAACGGCACGCGGACGCCGTGGCCGCCCTTCAGCGCAATTTCAACTCTTTGTCTTGGAGTCATCATATGTCCGGCGGGCAAAAATACTGCCCAACACAGGTTTTTATATTTTCCGGCATGTCTGCCGTTCAACGATATGACCGCAAATCATGACCGAAGCCGGCTTTAAATCGGGATCAGCAAGGCGTTTTTCAAGCATTTTGACCGCCTGTTCGCCGGTTTCGTAAAAGGCGCGGTTGATGGTGGTCAGGCCGTTCTTTTCGCTGATTTCCGGAATGTCATCCGCGCCAATCACGGAAATATCCTCCGACACGCGCGCGCCGGCGGCGCACAGAGCTTTAATTAAGCCCAAAGCCTTATAATCAGTGTCAACACATACGGCGGTAAATTGTTTCCGCCGCTTCAAAAGCTTTTGCCCGGCGGCATATCCTGCTTCCTCACCCCCGCCCCGCGTGTCAACGACCAGATTCTCGTCCAGCGCCAACGCAAACATGGAAAATGCCCGCCGGCAGCCGGCCATAAAATCCTGATGATACAATTGCCCTCCCCATACAATTGCTATTTTTTGATGGCCGAGCTCGTGCGCCAAATAGGATATTGACTGATAACCCGTCTGGGCTGAATCGTTGTTGACGCTGTTGAAAGGCAGAAATTTAGACGCCAATCGGTTTATACAAACACAGGGTAAATCCTTAACCCGCGCCAAAATATCCGGTTCGGGATCAGACAAGATGAGACCGCGGCGAACGGGCGGCCGCCCGGCATCGGAAATCAGCCGGCCAGAGCCAATAATTCCTTCCGGCTCCGGCAGACGGAACGAACCCACGGGGCGAGCCGCGCATGCGCCCGGCGGCCCGGCCGGGACGCGCCGCCGGGCCGGCGAAGGCGGCACACTGCAAACGGCGCCCCATTTTTTAACAAATTCCGATGCGCGCATCATTTTAACCGGATAACTGGCATTATTAAGAATACCCCGAAGACATTCCTCGCTGACAAACCAATTGATGGTATGCGCATACTGCGCAGGCGGCATTCCCGCCACGTATATTTCCGCCGGTTCCGGAACATTGTCCGCAATCGGCTTGTCGTTGATCACGATCGTCCCGACGTTTTTTCTGCGTCTGATATACCCTTCCGTTACCAGCGCCCGCATGGCGTTGCAGACCGTTGACTGCGAGATGTTAAATTGCGCGACGAGCTCGTTTTCTTTCGGCAGGATGGAACCGACCGGCCATCTTCCCCTGACAATGCCGTCAATGATACGATTTTTAAGTTCAAGATATTTGTACATGGCTTGACAGACTGAAACCTGAAGGCAGCTAAATATAATCTCCGTCTACAGCCTCCTGCCTTTTCTTTAAAATAAGCAATCGGCGCAAAAATATCAACAATAAAATACATTTTATTTTTTATATAATCGCATTTTTCTATTGATAAAATCGTTTTATATGTTATTCTTGGTTTTCAAAAGAAAAAAACATGAAAAAAATAAAGACGGCTATAATCGGCTTCGGATTCCGCGCCCAAGGGCTTGCGCAAAACCTGATCAACAACAATTCATTTAACATCATGAAGATCTGCGATAAACGAGAAGAGCGGCTTCAGGCCGCCAAAGAACAGCTTGGCGCCGGCCTGCAAGTTACAACCAATGCAACGGATGTTTTTCAGGATAATGAAATAGAGGCGGTTGTGATTGCCGCTCCGCAATTCGCCCACCGCGACCTGAGCATCCGGGCGTTTCAGTCCGGCAAGCACGTTTATTGCGAAAAGCCGCTCGCGCTTTCCGTGAAGGAATGCGACGACATGATTGCCGCCGCCAACAGGGCGAAAAAGATTTTTATGGTCGGCCAACAAATGCGTTATCACGCGCATTTACAGAAGGCGGCGGCGCTTATCAAAGCAGGCGAAATCGGCAAGCCGGTCATGGCCTGGATCAGAGAATTCCGCAATCCATTCCCGGAAACCATGTCCTGGGCCTTTGACAGGCGAAAAAGCGGAGGCATGCTGGTTGAAAAAAGCTGTCATCATTTTGATGTTTTCAACTGGCTCATGGGCTCAAAGCCGCTGCAAGTCTTCGCTTCCGGCGCGGCGGACGTGTTTAAAAAACCGTTCGGGTTGAACAGCAACATCGCGGACAATGCCTATGTGATTATTGACTATGAAAACGGCGGCAGAGCGTTCCTGCAGCTCTGCATGTTTATGGGGTTGCCTTTCAAATGCGAGTGCGGGGTCGGCCAGCACGTGCGGGAAATCGGCGCGGCCGGCGCAAAAGGCATGATCAGGACGGAAGGCTTTGACCTTGGCCAAAACGTTGAAATTTTACCGAATGACTCGCGCAATATCGCGCGGATAAACATCGCGACCAGCGGAAATGTTCCAACCGCCTTCAATCAAAACGGCAATGACGGAATATTCGTTGATTTTGCGGATTGCATACGCAAAGGCAAAAAACCGTTTGCCGGCGCCGCGATAGGGAAAACAGCCGTGGCCGTGGCCGTGGCCGCCGAAAAATCCATGGCGGAAAAACGCATCGTAAAAATTAAAGAAGTCATGCGGCAGGCGACGCCTTAATTTTGCGCATGCGGGCGCGCAAAATTTAACGGTTTTTTATTGATTTTTTCCGGGCGAATAAACAATATGAGTCCGTTGCAACTTTCACCATAGAAGCAAAGCGAAAGGGAAACGCCATGGCAAAAGGAATGGATAGAGGCAACGTCGGGCACACTAACAAACCCAAGCTTTCAATCAAAGAAAAGCAACTGAAGAAAAAAATGAAAATGCAGGCCAAGCAGGCGGCAGCCGCCGCCATTGCGCCCGCGCGGCAGTAACCGCGCTGAAGGCGCGGCAAGCAGGCTGTTATAATTCTGCCTTCCGCATTTCTGAAACGGGGCGGTAGCTCAGTTGGTAGAGCACCACGTTCGCAACGTGGGGGTCGGGAGTTCGAATCTCCTCCGCTCCATCCCCCTCCCTGCCGGGCTACGGCCGGGCAAGCCGGCAAGAAGGCATATGATTCCCGTTCCGCCGGAGCGGATTCGCGGAAGCGATTGTTTTTCTTTTTCCGGGATGCCGCCGGGCATCAGAAATTTTTCAGTTCCCGAATCAAACGGCGGGCGCCTTCCGGCGGCGGTATTTTGCCGCTGAGGATGTCATCTGGTTCAACATGTTTGCCGTAATATTTTGTGTTGGATTCGCTGCGCGTGACAATGACCGTGCCTTCCAGCGACACGCCCGCGAACAGTCCCTGGCTTTTGCTGTAAGTGTAAATGGCGGTCGTTGGCGCAACATCCACGGCCAGGTCGCGTCCGACCGGTCCGGCGGCGACGCTTAAATCCGTGCCGAGCGAAATGTTCCCTCCCCTGGAAAACGCCTTCACCGCCTCAGCCGTATTCAACACCAGAACAAATTCGCTGGCCTGTGCGCCGATTTGAAACCCCAACCCGGCGCCGCCGGTGGCAATGGCCGAAGGCCCCGACCATTCATTGGTGCCGGCAAGACGGGCAACGACAATGCCCTGGCCGCCGCGGGCGCTCAAAACAAAACCGGCCTTAACCACGGTCATAATCGCCAACCCGCGGGCATCACGGATAACTTTCTCCGGAATGGATTTTTCCGGCATTTCCTTGAAACGTTTAATAATGTCCGCGGCCTGGTCCACCGAATCCTGCAATCCTTCCGCGCGCGCCGCGCCGCCGGCGGCAATTAAAACTGCCGCCAATAATATTCCCGCAGTTATTTTCATTTTTTTCCTCCTATTGTTTTAACGATGTTCCGGCGGTTGATCAATCCGGCCCCGGGACGATTAAGATTGAATTGTCTGCCGATGTGCATTCTGCCGCCTTTGCCGGTCCGGTTCAAGCTTTTTTCGGCCGGTTATTGGGCCATTGCGCCATACTTCATGCTGATTTTGAAATGGATCGCCCATTGACAAAAAACACTCCGCGGCTACAATTACGCGCCTGATACCTGAAAACCATTGAAACAAGGGAGGCCCTGGTTGGCAGCATTGAATACATCACCCCGGACGCCCGAAGAGCACCGCGAGTTTATCCGCGAAGTCATAAAATTGTTTCTTTTTTTCGCGGCTGAATACCTCCGGAAACACCCGGAAGAAACAATAGACTCCGCCATTCTCAGACGGACTTCCATCTGGGAAATAACCGGCATTCAAAACTCGGAACTGGAAAAGGAACTTACCGAAAGGCTTAAAAAGCTTTATGGACAAGCAAAAACTTCCGGCGAGTTTGAAGAACACGGATGGCGGATGCTTGAGCCGCACCTGGAGTGGTTCCTGTCGGAAAACCTGCGCTGGGAAAAGAATGTGCTCGCTAAATACAACGGAAGCTGCGTCCGATACGATGCGCCGAGCACATGCGGACTGCCGGCAGACTATTGCAACTTTCACATCACCAATTCCATCGCGCCGAAATCAATCCTCGCGGAAGAACGTTACACGGCCGAATGCCTCCTGCGGCTGATGGATGCCGGCGAAAAGGAGTTCGGTTATGGCGTCCTGAGAACTCTCACCTGGCTGAATTCATCGCCGCAATGGCTGAAATTCTTTCCGCGCCAGTGGCAGGAAAACCTTGAGGAACCGTGTAATATCGTCGGCAAACTCGGTTCCTGGGGACAAATCATCACCTCCCGCAAAACCTTCAATTACAAACAAGGGGAATACATAAGAACCAATCTTGAACTGAAATACAAGCCGCGGGCCTCCTGGTGCACCTTCGCCGTCATGCGCAAACATCTTGCACAATTTATCACGCCTGAAGAGCCGCGACTACCAGGCGTCAGTTCATGAGCAAAATCAGTTCGCGCCCCACAGTTTCCCGCCGGGTTTGTCGCGGATAACGGTGTCAACCGGCGCACGGGAGTTGTCTTTTCCCGGGTAATCAAGCGTATAATGCAGTCCCCGGCTCTCATGCCGCAAGGCGGCCGAACTGACAATCAACTCGCCGACCGCGGCAATATTCCTGAGCTCAAGCAGGTCGGCGGTAACCACGTAATCATAGTAATATTCCTGAATTTCGGCGCGGAGATTGCCGATCCTCCGCCGCGCGCGCTCCAACCGCTTGTTCGTGCGGACAATGCCGACGTAATCCCAGAGACAGGTGCGCACCTCGTTCCAGTTGTGGGCGATTACAATTGATTCGTCGCTGGACACAGCCGCCCCGGTCTGCCAGTCCGGAATTTTAACTTTCTCAAACCGGCGCGGCACGCGGGAAACGGCCGCGGACATTTCAAAAGCGCAGACGAGCGCCTCCAGCAGGGAATTGCTGGCCAGACGGTTGGCGCCGTGCAACCCCGTGCAGGCAACCTCGCCGCAGGCATAGAGTCCCGGCAAGGCCGTCGCGCCGTCAACAGCCGCCTCCACTCCGCCGCAAAAATAATGCGCCGCCGGAACCACCGGAACCAGGTCTCTGGCCATGTCAAAACCGTACGTTTTGCAGGTCCGGTAAATATTCGGGAACCGTTTTTTTAAAAACTCCGGCGACTGGGAGCGGATGTCCAGATAAACGCATCTCGCGCCGCTGGTTTTCATTTCACGGTCTATGGCGCGGGCGACAATATCGCGCGGCGCCAGTGAACCGCGCGGATCGTAACGTTCCATGAAAGGTTTTCCGGCCGCATCCACCAGGACTGCCCCCTCGCCGCGGACCGCCTCGCTGATTAAAAACGATTTTGCTTCGCTGTGATACAGGCAGGTCGGATGAAACTGGATGAATTCCATGTTTTTAATCGGCACCCCCGCGCGCCATGCCAGGGCCAGACCGTCGCCGGTGGCGATATCGGGATTGCTGGTGTAAAGATACACCTTGCCGCCTCCGCCGGTTGCCAGAACGGTATGCGGGGCGCGGAAGGCCGAAATTTCGCCCGTCCGCCTGTTCAGGAAATAACCGCCGACACAGCGGTTCGGGCCGCTCAGCCCAAGCCAGCCGGTGGTGATCAGGTCTATTGCCAGACAATGCTCCATGATCACGGCCTTTGAGGCGCGCGCCTTTTCCAGCAGAATTTTTTCAATTTCACGTCCGGTAATATCGCCGGCATGCAGCACCCGCCGCTTGGAATGCCCGCCCTCCCGGCCGAGGTCGTAACGCACGCCGCCGGAAGTCTCTTCTTCGGCAAACTTCATTCCCAGAACTTCCAGTTCCGCGATGCGCGCCGGTCCTGAAGCGACAATCCGGCGCACCACCTTTTCATCGCAGAGCCCGGCGCCGGCCGTGAGCGTGTCCTGGACATGCTCCTCAAAACTGTCGTCGGAAGAAAACACGCAGGCAATGCCGCCCTGGGCATAATTGGTATTGCTTTCAGCGCTGTCTTTCTTTGTCAGAACACAGACACGCCCCAGCCGGCCGAGATGAATGGCCGACATCAATCCAGCGATGCCGCTGCCGATGACCACAAAATCAAAATCATATATTTTCATATACCGTCCCGCTCACGCCGCCGGCAATAAATAATCGTATCCAGCAGACCGCCGAGATAAACAAGAAACAAAAAACCGAACGAAAGCAGAATGTTCCGCAGGGACGGCTGAACCGCAAGAAACTCTTCCGACCGGCCGGAAAAATCCGCCAGCGCATACAACATCCGAAACAATGGAGTCAAAACCGACACGAACAGAAACACCACGCCGGCCAGGAATACCACGGCATAAAACGTCCCCGCCAGCCATCTTTTCTGGGCGTATTGCCCCGCGCCGGGCCAGACCAGCGCCGACAAATAAATCGCGGCTCGCACCCTCCCCCTTTTTTTTAAATAGAAAACGAAACCGGCCGTTTTGAAACCACCCCGTTCCGGCGCGCGGCCCGCAAAAACCGCGCGGCAGCAAAAACCGTTAAACTTGCGGACGGCCTTCAACCATCACTTCATGAATTTTTGAACGGCGCATTTTGCGAATGATAAAAACAATGTCCTTGTATGCGATTTTTTTCTCAACGGCCGGAAGGCCCGTCCCGACAAGGCCAAGCAATAAATCATTAACCGTGGCGCCTTCGTCGGGCAAATCAAACCCGGTCTGGCTTTTCAGGAGCTCCAGGGAGGCGCCTCCGCCCACGATAAAACGGACGTCCGAGAGACGATACACATAGGCGGGCAAAATATCATACTCATCCTCCATGTCGCCGACAATCGCCTCCACCACGTCCTCAATGGTAATCAGGCCGGCGGTGCGCCCGTCTGCATCGTGCACCAGGGCAATATGCTGGTAGCTTTTGGTCAGACTCTTCAGCAATTCCGTGGCAAATTGCGATGATTTTATAACCGGTATCGGGCGCGAGATGCCCTTCAGGGAAGGGTCCTTCGGATTGGTCTGCAGGGCGCTGACAATATCCTTGACGTTCACGTAACCGAGCACCTCGTCAAGATTGCCCTTGTTAACCAGGATATAACGTGTGTGATGGTGCAGGTGGGCTTCAATCAAAGCGTCGGCCAGAGACATGTCCGTTGAAAGATATTTTATCTCCTCACGCGCCACCATTATGTCCCGCACCGCGGTCTGCGACAATTTCAGGCTGCGCGCCACAATACCCTCCTGCTCGCTGGTGATGAGCTTGTTATAAAAGGCGAAGCGCGCCAGCACGGAAATGTCGCCGATAGTGTCATGCCCGGACTTAACCATGCCGCGCGATAAAAACGGGCGGTTCATCCATTCTATAAAAGAAGTGAAGGGGTTCAATATTGCCATGCCTTTTTGCAAAGGACCGGCAATCAGGCAGGCCACCTGCCGGTTGAACCGCACCCCGAGCGATTTCGGCAATATTTCGCTCCATTGAATGATAACATAGGATAAAACAATGGAAAACACCAGGATCAGCTTGGAACCGAACAAACTGCCGAATAAACTGCCGGCAACCGAAGCGCCCATCGTGTTGGCCAGGGTATTCGTGATCAGAATTACCGCGATCGGCTTTTGTATATTATTCCGGAATCCCCTCATGATCTCGGCCGTTTTCGGCCGCTTTTCCGATATCCGCGCGATATCGGCTGATGACAAACTCAACAAACTCGCCTCGCTCAATGAACATATGAACGACATGACCACCGTAAACAAAACCACCGCGATAAACAGCAGCATTTTCTTGCGCTCCTTCCCGTTTATTTCAAGCTTTGGAAGCACAATATCAAGTCCGGCGCGCAAGTGAAAGTATTATTTTTTTTCGTATTTATAAAATAAAGCTTGAACACGCCGGCCGTTTTTCTATGCTTTAACCGGCGCTTATGGGTACCTGTAGCTCAACTGGACAGAGCATCTGACTACGGATCAGAAGGCTGCTGGTTCAAATCCAGCCAGGTACGCCAGTGTTTTTAAGCATTTGAACGTTGCCAGAGCTCGATAAAAGTCATTTTGATACGGCTTTTGATGCGGTTTTTGCTTGACTCCCCCTTTGTTTCCACGGCATACCACACCATTGAGCAGCCTTTTTTCCCATGCTCCCGGCTGCTCCATGCTATTAATAAGAAGGGTTGGGCAAACGTCTTTAACGGCAGCCATTTGATCCATGAATGGTTGTTTGTTCACCCATAACATAAGAGATCAACGGCGCATTTCCACTTTATTTCGGAAGAAGCAACAGAGAAAGTCTGAACTCGGGCGTAGCTTTGAGCGAAGCCCGATGCAAGCGTGGGGTGAATTTGGCTTCCGGCGGAGCCGGATTCGAAAAAGAAAGGCCAGTCCGGTTCAGATGGACCGGCGCCGCGCGAAGCGCTATACTCGTGTATGCGCGAGGG
>JAQUQV010000007.1 GCA_028715905.1 Kiritimatiellia bacterium | reverse complement strand
ATAAATGGACCAATAACCGGCGCGGTATACCGCAAGGTCGGATTTGCCGTCCCCGTCGTAATCTCCGGACACCGGCACGCCGTCCGCCCCGCCCCACACTCCCTCGTTGTTCAGGATCACTCCGTTCACCAGGGAATAGATGGACCAATAACCGGCGCGGTATACCGCAAGGTCGGATTTGCCGTCCCCGTCGTAATCTCCGGACACCGGCACGCCATCCGCCCCGCCCCACACCCCCTCGTTGTTCAGGATCACTCCGTTCGCCAGGGAATAAATGGACCAATAACCGGCGCGGTATACCGCAAGATCGGACTTGCCGTCCCCGTCGTAATCTCCGGACACCGGCACGCCGTCCGCCCCGCCCCACACCCCCTCGTTGTTCAGGATCACTCCGTTCACCAGGGAATAGATGGACCAATAACCGGCGCGGTATACCGCAAGATCGGACTTGCCGTCATAGTCATAATCATTAACGACATGTGTATCCGCCTGAACGGGAAGAACAGTGAATATTCCATCGGAAGAACTCACATAGATTCTGCCGGCGCGCACGCGGACAGTTTCCAGCCGCTCGTCCGACCGGGCCAGAACCTCATACCCCGCGCAAAGGCCGTTGGTCACAAACAGGCGCTGTAACTGGCTTGGATTCGCGAACGAGGTCGCGGTAACGATCAGGTTTCCATTGTGGTCCACTGCCATGCCGGACACTCCATCGCCCGACGGCAGTGTTACCCATGCGTGCCCATCCGGGACCAAAGGATGGCCCGCGGGATCGGCGATGGCCGCGGCGATTTCCGCGGCGCTCCAACGGTACACGGTCGGATTGCCCTGGGCGACGTAACCTTCGGCATAATAGAGATTGCCGCCGGCATCAAAAGCAATCGGGCCGGTCGCATTGCCGATGGCGCCGAGATTCACCAGCGGGTTATTCACCAGATCGCCATGCGCGTCCAGGGAACTGTAATAGATCGCGGCGAAGTACCCGCCGGCGGCCCAAAAATCGGTTCCATCCCGCGTGGCGAGACCGTATATGTCGCTTAAAACCCCCATATTGGCCGGGGTTGTGCTTTTGGCCGGATCATAGCGAAAATAGTCGCATGTCCAACGCTCGTAAGTTCCGCCGTCATTGAAATAAACGTATCCGTTGATCGCCGTTACGCGCGAACCGGCGAAGGCGTTCTCGTCCGTGTAGAGATTCAATGCCGTTTGGTCGTCGTAGCGGTAAACCGAAAAACCCAGAGACCAATCCGGGCGGCCGGTTGAATAATACAGATTGTTATATTCGTCCCAGTCAAACGCCACCAAGGTCTCTCCCGCATGCGGATTCGCGTAAAACGTCTGCGCCACATAATTGCTGCCTCCTATGACCATGGCGGGCGCATGCCCGGCAAGCGCCATCAGGCACACGCCCATAAACAGTTTAATCATCGCTTTCATTTTTCTGATTTATCCTCCTATGATTATTTTTTATTTTCTTTTTTGCACGGATTTTCACACGCTGGTTTTCCGGTTTGACGGTCTGCGCCGCGGCACCTCCTTTCCCTTCCTGATCGCGCGGCCGGGAAAACCTCCGCCCCCCGCCCCGCCGCGTCTGAAAAACAAGCGAAAATATGTCATTGGCTTCCTCCACCCGCGCCGTCGGACGCCGCAACTTTCTGCATCCAAATCGCCGTTACGGCATCCAAATCAAACCCCGACTTGTTATTGTTCCGATCCGCGGCGCCGGTTTCCTCATTATGGCAGACGAGTTCGCCGTCCTTATCGGCAAGCCAGCGGCTTCCGACAGACTGGATAAGGACATACCTGATCCAGTCCAATCCCAGCGCGGAAATATCAAAGCTGTCGCCCCCCGACAGGGCGGGGTCAGTGGGGTCCGGGTCGCAGCCGTTGCTCATGACGGGATTTACGCCGGCGAAACCGGAATTGTAACAATAAGGATGACGGACATTGAGCTTTCCGCTCCCGGGATAATAGCGCGGCGAGAAGTCAATCGGGAATTGCCGCCAGTTCACGCCATCCTGGCTGACGGCCACAACGGCCGGCTCCATAAAACGGGTTTCGGGGTCAAGCACGCCGGCATCGTTGCAAATATAAAAGACATTTTCAAAAATCGTAAAGTCGGCGCCCGGCCCGTCCCACACAACGTTATCCACAAACTCCAATATTATTGAGCCGCCATACGGCGCCGAGCCCCCGTTGTCGTTGTTGATGGCGGCGCCCAGAGAAACAACGTCCGCCGATCCCGAGGCAAGCCCCGTGCCGCGGGGGGCGCCGAGAACAATCCGGGGCAGTTCGGACGACCGGAAGGCATTCGGATGAAGCAGTTTGCTGCTCGCGACTTTATCCGCGAACGGGTCTGTTTCCGGCGGCAGCGTCACGCAAAGCGCCGGCGGCGCCGCCGAGGTTACCGTTGTTCCGTTTTCTTCAAGGAAGGCGGCATAGTAATAACGGCCGCGGCCGACATCGCCGTCAAGGCAGGATGTTCCGGGCCCGTAATACACGGCTTTACCGTCCGCCGGCGTCAACGGTTTCCGCGCGGAATTTCTGACAATCCGGACGCCGATCTTTCCATCCGCCGGCGGCAGTTCCCATTTCAAAGCCACGCTGTTGCGGCTCAAGAGCGCCCGGAAATCGGAAAGCGCGGGGGCGCGGGACAAAACCTCCAAGGCAAAGGTTACGGCAGCCAACCTGCCGTCGGCGTCCTGAATCTGGACGCTGTTTTCGTAGAGGCCGGGTTCCGAGGGCCGGCCGGATAAAAGCCCGTCCGCTGAAAATTCAAGGCCGGGCGGCAGAAGGCCGCCCGCACTCCAGAGATATGGCTCTCTTCCGCCGGCCGCCTGAAAAACAAACTCAAACAACTCCGACTCGTAAAGCGGGGATTGAGGAGCATTCAGTATGCTCGGCGCGGACCGGACGCGGAAGGTTAATTCCTTTGAAACGCTGACCTGCGCGTCGCTCAACCAGAAAACCAGCGGCACATCAATTTGCGGCGCGTTATCGGCAATCCGCCCGCTGATCTGGCCGTTGTTCACATCAATGACAAGCGCCCCGATTTCCCCGTCAATATTGCCGGCCGCGCCCCACGTGTACGGAGGAATCCCGCCGGACACCTGCAGCTGGCAAAAATAGTCCTCGCCGGGAACGGCTGCGGGCAGAATCTCGGTTGCTATTGCAAGGGGGCGCTCCGGCTGAAACGTCAACGCATATTCCGCCATATCCTTGGCGCCCCGGCTGTCGGTGACCTCAATAAAAAAGCGCGCGGTAACGGGTTCCTCGGGGACGCCGGCGAGTTTGCCCGAATAACCGTCAAACAAAAATGATTGCGGCAATTCGCCGGAAACGATTTTCCAGGCATACGGCGGACAACCGCTCGCCGCCGAGAATTGCGCTTCATAGACCTCGCCGACCCGGCCCGGCGGAAGCGATCCGGTGGTGATATAGACCAGGTTCGAGGCGCCGTCAATCGTCGGAATCCATTTCCCCTGCCGCCGCACAACGCCGAAACGTTTCCGCATGAATTGCTCCTTGAACGCGGCAATCTCTTCGGGACTGTATTCTTCGTCTTCCAGCCCGTTTTCCTTTTCCGCGTTTTCATCCGAACAGTCGGGCAAACCGCCCTGTTCCGGCAAAGCGGCATCCCCTTCAAGTCCTTCGGCGGATATTCCGGCATTGGTTTTCCAGAGCTCGCCGCTGGCGGCGGACGGTTCCCCGGCGCCGCAAGCAGAAACTGTGACGGCCGGGCGGCCGCGTTCCGGCTCGCCCGCGCCGCCGGAGGCGGGGACATCCGGTCCGCCGCGGCGAGCCTGGGCCGCCAGGAAACAGCCAAGCGCGGCGCAACAAACAACGCCCGCAATTATTCCTGTATAAATCTTTGCCATTATTCTCTCCAAAAAAAACATCTTTCCACCGGCCCTTTAAAGCCGGTGTTTCGCAAAAAAAATATGCCCGGGCAGGGATAAAAAACAAAAAAGCCTTCCGGCTCCCGAGAAAGAGCCTGAAGGCTTAAAATAAAAACATCCCTCATCCCCCTTTCAAGCGAAGGAGCCGGCAACGGTTTTAACCGCCGCCTAAGAGCATGAAAAGAAACGTCTCCTGACTTCCGGCCTCAAACCTACTCCTTCGCCTTCTCCCGACCCGCGTCGGAATGGCATTTGAAGTTTCGCAGCCGGTCACAGTGGCGCGACCGTATCCGATTTTCACGGATTTCCGTACTCTTTCCGCAAACAAAATTTATTCCAAAGAACTGTTGATGCGTATAACACAGGCCCGGCGGATTTGTCAATGCAATTTTTTTAATTTTTCGGGGGGTGCGGAAAAAAATGGACGGCACACGGCCGGCCCGGCGGCCGGCAAAAAACATATTGACACTTCACCGGAAAACGCTATGCTTGGCGATAAACAATGAGGCCTTTTTCACAGGGAAAAATAATGCCTGAAAAAAAAATCCGCCTTTTTCTGCCAGCCGCCGTTTTCATGATGGCGGTCTGCGCCGCCCCTTTTTTGCCGGCACAGACCGCCATAGAATCCGGGCAATATTTTGAAGACACCCTTACCACCAATACCACATCGGAAAAAACAGCCGCCTACACTTTTTACGCCAACCCGGGTGAAACCGTCATCATCCGGCTTGGGCATGCCGAGCACGATCCCTACCCCGATTTTGCGCTTTATAATCCCAACGGCACCCAGACCAACTGCCCCCCGGTCAGCGCCAATGAATACCACCTGAGTGTTATCACCAACGGCTGGACCGCCGCCCAACCGGCGGATAACGGATGGTACACTTTTACCTGCACGATCCCCGACGGGATAAGCAATATGACCTATAACTGCTCCATGCTCCGCACGCCGAACCTTCCGCTTTCCTATGATGACCCTGACGTGGGCAATTTGACAATCGGGCAGTCAAAGACCGGCAAAATTGACGTCAGTTCCGACCTGGATGCCGGTTTCTTTGCCGTTTCAAACGTCCCGAGCACCATGCAGATCCGCATGGGGCAGAAATCAGTCTTCCTTGTGCCGAACATTCAAATCTATGCGCCCGACGGCACACTGGTAACCAACGATTTCCCGACTGATTACCGCTCTGAAATTACCGCCGAACTCACCAATCAGGGCGTCTATACCGTGGTCTGTTCCGACAAATTCAACGCTGAGGGAGAATATGCGCTCACCATGATCCAGATCCCCGGAACGATCAGCGGCACGGACACCGATATCGGCACGATCATCAGCGGCGAGCAGAAAACCGGCACAATAAACCTGCCGGGCGACCTGGATGTCGCCATGTTCCAGGCGGTCAGCGGCGACACGGTTACCATCACCATGCGGGATATTGACGCGGACATGATCCCCGTCATGGAATTTTACAGTCCGAGCGGCGAAATGCTGGCGCGGACCACGGACGTATTTGAAACCTGCGCCTTCATTTCCAACGCCATTGCTTCCAACGGTGTCTACAGCATTGTCTGCAAGGACAAGGAAGACCGTTACAATGTCTCCTATACGTTGGAATTCAATTTCATGCCCGGCAGTCCCAGCCTTGCCAATATTCCAGAACCGCCCGCAACCGTTTCGGCCTCCCAGGGATCATACTCAAACCGTATTGATATAACCTGGAGCGCGGCCGAGGGCGCAACCGGCTATGACCTGTGGCGCAGTTACGGCACAAACAACGCCGTTCAAATTCACACCAATATCATGGCGCTGGCCTACTCGGACTACGATGTTATCCCCGGAACGCACTACTATTACCGCGTCCGGTCGCGCAACACTTACGGCGCCAGCTCCAATTACAGCAATGCGGCCGAGGGCTGGTGCGGGACTTCAACGGTTTCCGCCAACCGCCGGGTACTGCTGGTCGGGCTTGACAATTATTCGCCTTCATACGGCCCTTCGTCGCTGACCACCTGCACCAACGACGCGAACGGCATGCGCGACATATTTTTCCTGGGCGACCCCTCCAATCGCTGGGCCACCACCAACATAACCTCTTATACCGACCGGCAGGCCACAAAGCTAACCATCCAGAACGCCCTGCATTCCCTGGCCGCGGCCAGCGGCGCCGGCGATATCGTGGTCTACGCGCATTCCAGCCACGGCGGTTCGTCGGGCGGAACACCGGGCGGAGCAAACACTTTTGTCTGCGCTTATGACGCCAATTATACCGCCGCCGAGCTGGCTGACGATTTAACCGTTTTTAACAGCGAAACAAAAATCATCGTTATTATTGACGCCTGTTATTCCGGCGGAATGTACCGGCTCGCCGGCGCCAATCCGCCGCCATGGCGTTTCGCGGAAGAAACAATGGAAAATTACCGGCGCATCAAGGCCGCCCGGCTGAAAAGCCGGGGGCTGAAGGCGCCGAAAGAACTCGGCCAGAATATCGCCTTCATGACCGCCTGCAATTACGACGAGTTAAGTTACACCAGCGATTTCTACAGCCGCTATATCGGATACCTGATTGAGGGCTGCAACGTGCAGGCGGTTGACACCAACAACAGCGGCCAGCTCAATTTCCTGGAACTGCATAATTACGCCGCCGAAAAATCGGCCGCCGAAACCCCGGCTCAGCACGCGCAGACTTACCACGCCTCGCTTCTGGAAAACACCATCGCCCGGGCGCTCGGCACCAACGCGGTGGTTAGAACCCACATTAAATACAACGATTTTGACGGCGATTCCTGCTCCGATCTGGCAGTCTACAACATCTACAACGGCAACTGGCGCGTCGGCTCAATCCGGCGCTGGTGCCGGCTCGTCTGGGACATTTCCTGGGGCGGGCCCGGATACCGGCCAATCAATGGCGATTACGACGGCGACCGCACCAGCGATTGCGCCGTTTATAATGAAACGCTGGGGTTGTGGAAGATCGCCTCCCTGAGCCGCTGGGCTGTGCTCATTCCATCCGCATCATTCGGCGGGCCGACCCAGAGACCGGTTTCCGGCGACTACGACGGCGACAAAATCTACGAGGGCGCCCTCTGCCAGTCCCCGGAAAGTTTCTGGTATATCGTTACCACGGCGGGCACGCCGCTGCTCTGGGGCGAATCGCTGACCGGAATGGGATTCGTTCCCGCATCAGGCGACTACGACGGCGACCGCATATCCGATTTGGCGATGTATAACACCGCCATGAGATACTGGTACATCATGGCCATGTCCGGCACCGAAATCACATGGGGCACTCTCTGGGGCGTTGAAAACGCCGTTCCGGTTTCCGGCGACTTTGACGGCGACGGCTGTTCCGACCTGGCGGTCTACCAGGAATCAACCGGCCGCTGGTATATCTGGTCCTGCAAACGATCGGCCTTGATTGCCGATGGAGTTCCGTTCGGTGGCCCCGGATATATACCGGTGCCGGGCGACTATGACGGCGACGGCGTATGCGACCTTGTGGTTTATCAGGAAAGCACCGGCAACTGGCTTCTGCGCGCCGTAAACGACAATACTTCGTTCATCATTAACCTCGGCGGCCCCGGCTGGGCCCCCGTCCTGCCGATGTGGTAAGATCAAATTTGGTCCGCAGGAGCGGCAACTGTATTTGAAAGATGTAGGAGCCGCATCCCCATGCGGCGATTCCGGACAACAAAACATATATCGCCGAACAGGGGTTCGGCTCCTACCTTTATTTTGCGCTTTTTTGCGGCAAGATTTTCCGCCAGTTCCCGCAGGGCGCATTCCGCCAGCAAAATATTTTTCGTGCTCCTCCCCGCCCCATCCGATTCCGCCAGGCGCCGGGAGAAATTGGCTTGCTTATTCAGGCCGGGATCATATCATTTTTCGGTATATGGGCATCGCAACCTTTGCCGGCGTTTTTTTTCCCCTGCTGGTAGTCCTGGACCCGATCGGGACCACCGCGATTTTTGCGGCGCTTTCGGCCGAGACAGCCAAGGCAGCCAAAAAAAAGATGGTCTTGCAGGCGCTGGCAACGGCCCTGATCCTCGGCCTGGTTTTCACTTTCTTCGGCCATGTCCTCCTGAAAGCCATCGGCATTGAAGTGGCCGATTTGCAAATTGCCGGCGGAATTGTTCTCCTCTGGATGTCATTGCAGGACATAGTGCGCGACAAGACCGAGGAAGCCGTGAAATTGACCGAACAGTTCGGGGTCGTCCCGCTCGGCACGCCGCTCATCATCGGGCCGGGCGCGATTACGACGCTCCTCATGCACAGCCGTCCCGATACTCCCTTCTGGGGCTGTCTGCCGGAATTCTGGCCGGTCCTGGCGGCGCTGGCCGCCAACCTGGTGATTATCGGCATTTGTCTCTTCGCGGCCGAATGGCTGATACAAAAACTGGGGCGGTCGGTCGCCATGGCGGTTTCAAAAGTGTTCATGCTCATCCTGGCCGCTTATGCGGTCATGATGATCCGCTACGGCGTCCTGGCAATCGCGCCCGCATTTGCCGGCCAATAACTATTCCTCCCCCGCGCGCGAGAGCACCACGCTCTCAAACACCTGGAAACGGGTATTTTTTTTCCAGGCATCCGGCTCAAGCCCGGCCTTCAACGCCAGATGCGTGCAAGTTTCCTCCTTGGTCCATTTCTGCTCAAGGGCGACTTCCGGCAAAAAGACCGACCGGGCCATGCCCTTGCTCATGATGATTCCCTGCGCACCCAGTTTGAATTCATCCAGCGAAGGAATGTCGCGGATAGGGCTCAAGATGGAAACATCCACCGAAATGGAATCCAATTCGCCGGCCGTAACCGGCTGAAAACGATAGTCATGCAGGGCGGCATTAATTGCGTTTTGATGGACGGAAAGATAAAGCGGCTCGGAAGGCGCCAGCGAGCCGATGCATCCGCGCAGTTCACCCCTTGTTTTAAGCGTTACAAAAGTGGCCGTGGCAATCTTCAGTTTCGGCGTGAGCTCGTATTTTTCCATCGGAAATTTCCCGCCTTTTTGCTCCACGCACCAGCGCAGGGTGTCCCGGGCAACGGCAAAGAGCGTGTTCTTTTCCTTTTCGGAAAGATTGGGCCGCCAGGCGCCGCTGCAACGTTCAATTATCTTCATCTGTGCCTCCTCCCGCCGCGGCGATGCCGCGGCCGCATTCGTTCCGTTGTCCGCCCGGCAGACGGCCATGCCCGCCAGCGCGATCAACGTTACCGCCGTAATTTTTTTCATGAAGTTCTCATTCGCGCCGCCAACCTCTGTTTTCCGGCCGTCGCGCGCGGCTGGCGCGTTTCAATATTTCGTGTTCGCGCGGCGTCAGGCTCTTTATGCCATATCTGCTGATTTTTTCAAGCACGGCGTTCACTTCGTCATTCGTCGGAAAATCATCCGCATCGTCAAACCCGTGAGCATCGCCGCGCATGACTTTGAATTTGCGCCGGTGCCAGCGCCAGAGCAAATCGTTGGCCATCTGACGCAAGGTGGGGCGGACAAAATTTTTGCCGGCATGAAACAGGACGATATAAAAATAACCGGCCAGCCCCCCGGCGAGATGGGCGGCATAAGCGATATTGCCCGGCTGGCTGATTGTGGCCAGCAATGTGAACACGGCCAGGGCAATCGCCAGCGAACGGGCCTTCATGGTTACCGGCAGGACAAAAAACACCAAAATCGTTACGGGGCGGTTGGGAAAAAGGGCGGCAAAAGCGCCTAAAATTCCGAAAACGGCGCCGGAAGCGCCCAGGCAGATTGCCGCCGTGTGGCTGCTGGTAAACAGCAGCCAGCCAAGGCCGCCCAGGACCCCGCAGGCCAGGTAGAGCATCATGAACTGTTTTGAACCGAGCGCGCGCTCGGTCTCCGGGCCGAAAAAGAAAAGGCCCAGCATGTTCAGGATGAGATGCAAAAGCCCGCCGTGCATGAAAATATAAGTGGCAAGCTGCCAGAACAGAAAATGTTTAATTCCGGCCCAGCTCAGGCTGAAAAGCAAAGTGACCCGGCCGCCGAGCAGGGGATCAACGAGCAACTGGACCAGGAAAACGACGCCGGTGGCCGCCAGCAGAAACCGCACGGACGGCGTCAGTATCCCGCGCATAAATCCGTTGAAAGATTGATAATACATCGGCCTTATCCCTCCAGACATTTCATGATATTGGCCCGCAACCCCGCAATAAAATTCTGCCCGCTGAATCGCGCGGCGTTTGCCCGGATAACCTCCGCGTCCCACCGCGCGGCGGCGCATTTTTCCACGGCCGCCAGCAGTGATTTTTCGTCCTGTTGTTCAAAAAAAACCCCGGTCGCGCCGTCCGCCACGGTTTCCAACGCCCCGCCCCGCGCATAAGCCACAACCGGCCGGCCGCAGGCCTGGGCTTCAACCGGCACAATACCGAAATCCTCTTCGCCCGGGAAAACCAGGGCGCGGCAATTGCGGTACAACTCAAGGAGCTGTCCGTCGGTTACGCGTCCGAGAAAAACGATGTTTTTGCCGGCCAGCCTCTTCAATTTCCGGCTTTCCGGACCGCCGCCGGCGATTTTCAAAGGAAACCCCGACTGCGTATAAGCCCGGACGGCAATGTCAATCCGTTTGTAGGGCACCAGGGCGGAGACAACCAGGTCGTAATCTCCCGGCCGGCCGGCCGGGGCGCCGCCGGCCGGCTTCCAGAACGAGAGATCAACGGGCGGATAGACCACGGCGGCCTCGCGGTTGTAAAAATCCCCGATTCTTTTCCGGACGTGTTCGCTGAGCGTAACAAAAGAATCCACCCGCGCCGAGCTGGCTTTATCCCATTGGCGGAGACGCCGCAGGACCGGCGCGAGCGTTGCTTTTTTGAGCGGATTGCTCCCGAAATATTCGCCGTAAAAAACCCAGGCGTAACGCATGGGCGTGAAACAATAACACAAATGGCGCGCGCCGGCCGGCGGAATCAGCCCCTTGGCGACGCAATGCGAAAGACTGATGACAAGATCGGCGGGTTCTTCAACCCGCAACCCCTCAATGGCGCCGGGAAAAAACGGCAGAAAACTGCGGTAATATTTAAAAGCGCCCGGAATTTTCTGAAGCCAGGAAGTTTTCACCGGGTGGCGGTTGATAACGTCCGAAACGGCGGCCGGATTATAAACAAGAGTGTAAATCGGCGCGCGCGGAAACATCCGGCAGAGGTATTCCAGCACGCGCTCGCCGCCGCGCATGCCAGTCAACCAGTCATGCGCAAGCACGACTTTTATCTGTGTCCCGTCAATCATTCTTGAACCATCGCAACCTGTTCATAAGCTTGGAGAGTCCGCCGGGCGGTTTCAAGCCAGGTGTATCCGGCCGCCTGGCGAATGCCGCGCTCCGTCATGCCGTCGGCCAGGCTGAAATCCGTCAACACGCGCCGCATCGCGTCCGCAAGCGCGGCGGCGTCATCCGGGTCAACCTGGAGAGCGGCGGAACCGCATATTTCTGGCAAAGAGCTCCTGTTGCTGCAGATCACCGGCGTGCCGCAGGCAAAAGCCTCAAGAACGGGCAGCCCAAACCCCTCGTAACGCGACGGCATGACAAACACGTCGGCATTCTGATATTCGCGGACCAGTTCCTCCGCGGAAACATGGCCAACCCATCTGACCGCATCCGCAAGGCCGAGCGCAACGACGCTCCGGGGAGCCTCCGGATACCGGGAATCATCCGGCCCAACCAGGCGCAGTTCAAGCGGCCCGGCGTAATTTGAGCGCAGGATGGAAAACGCCCGGACCAGGCCGGCCAGGTTTTTATAAGGGTCGCGGCGGCCGACCCAGAGAACGATCTTTTTTTGCCGCAGGCGGCGGGGATAGGTTGACGGCGGAACGCCCGTTTCAGGCGGACGAAAGCTCGCCGAAACTCCGTCTGGAATTGCCGCGACGCGCTCCGGGCGGCAGCGCAGCAGATTGATTATGTCACCGCGCGAAGACTGGCTGCCGGTGATGATCAGGCTGCTCCGCGCGGCCACTTCTTTCATCACCCAGCGGTAGAGCGGAGGAAATTTTGCCTTGAGAGCGCGCGGGGCGGCCTCCGGTAAAACCAGGGGAATAAGGTCGTGGATGTTTATCACGCAAGCCGGAGCGCCGCAACAATCTCGGGGAAAGGACAGCATCGGAATCATGTAATTGGTTGAATGAAACAGGTCCAGGCCGAGCTTCCTGATAAGCGCCGGCATGACGAATTGATTTTTGACTGAAAAGACGCCGAAATCCAGAAGATGCCCCGTAAAATTCTCCGCACCGCAGGGTTTGATTCCGGCCATGATCGTGTTCATCAGGCCGCCGTCGCGGAAAAAGAGGACATATTGGTTCCGCTTGTCAATTTGTGCCAGATGACGCGCCAACTCGGCGGTATAAACGCCGATTCCGGACGTTTCATTGAAAATCCAACGCGCGTCAATTCCTATTTTCATCAGGCCAAACTCCGGTAAAGCTCCATGGTTTTCCTTGCGGTTTCCGCCCATGTGTAGCGGGCGGCCTGAAGGCGGCCCCGGTCAACCAGCGCCCGGCGGCGGGAGACGTCGTTGATAATCCCCATTACCGCCTCGGCCCATTGTCCGGCGTCGTATTTGTCAATCAGGAGCGCTCCATTTCCCAGAACTTCCCGCAAGGAGCCCGCCGCGGAGGAGACCACCGGCGCGCCGCAGGCCGCGGCCTCCAGCGGCGGGAAACCAAACCCCTCGTAAAGCGAAGGAAAAACAAACGCCTCGGCCCCGGCATAAAGGGAAGCCAATTCGCCGTCATTTACATTCTCCAGCAGGCGGATGTCGGCCGCGCGCGGTGAAGCGCGGAGGCGTTCAAGAATCGGAGAATATTTCCATCCAAGCCGTCCGGCAATGACCAGCCGCCCTTTGAATGCCCGCATTTTTTCAAAAATTTCCACCAAAAAGGCGATGTTTTTACGCGGTTCAATCGTGCCGACCGTAAGGATATACGGCGGCTCAGCCATTTTAGGGCGGTTTTGAATCGCCGGCGGCGCTTGTTGCGCGACCCCGGGATAAATCACATGGATTCGGCCCCGGGCCTGCGGAAAAAAACAGGCAAGTTCCGCGGCGCTGAAATGCGAAATAGTGATGATGGCGTCGGCCCTTTTAACCGTGTCGCTGATTTTGGCGCTCAAAAAGGCGAGATTGCGGCTCTCGGTGAATTCCGGACAGCGCAGGAAACTGGCGTCATAAATCGTCACCGCTTTTTTTCCGCCGGAAAGGGGGGGGATGATGAAGTTGGTAAAATGATACACGTCGGCCCTGCCCGCGAACCAGTCATAAGGCGGCCAGTCCATCCGTTTCCAGCAGGACTGCGCAAGCCGTCCCGGACACCAGCGCACCGCGCGGCTGCCGGGCAAAGGCGACGATAATCCCCGCCGCATGAAATCAAAATAAAAAAAGGACAACCGGTCGCTCCCCGCTATCCCGGACAGGTTTTCAGCCAGGAGCCGCGTGTAACGCCCGACGCCCGCGCCCTGGGCAACCGCCGCCTGGATATCAACGCAGATTTTCAATTTTCTCCTTTTGCATATTGACACAGCCGGGAATTATCTTAAATTAAAGTGGATTTATCTCAAGCGTTTAATTCAAATTCATGCGGACAAAGCGGCAATTTGAAAATTTGACGGCCTCGGAATTGTACTGCCCGAAATGCCGTCAGTTGCGGCCGGTGCGCGAGCGCCTGCTGCTCGTCCTGCCGGCCGGCGAACTTTACGATTATCGTTGCCGGGTGTGCGGAGAATCGCTCGGCGCACGGGAAGTCAATGCCCGCCGCCGGGGCATTATGCCGGCGCGCATATGATTGAAGGCAAGCCAAGTATGAAACATTAGAGGAAAAAAACATGAACAAGCGGATCAGTCGCGCCGAAAACACGGTAAAAATCTTTCTGGACGAAAAAGACATGCCGCGCCAGTGGTATAACATCCAGGCCGACCTGCCCCACCCTCTCCCGCCGCCGGTGGATAAAAACGGCAAGCCGATCGGCCCCGACGCGCTCGCCCCGGTTTTCCCCATGAACCTCATTGAACAGGAAGTCAGCGCCCAGCGCTGGATTGACATACCGGAAGAGGTCATGGAAAAGCTCCTCTTGTGGAGGCCCACGCCCCTCTGCCGCGCGCGCGCATTTGAAAAGGCGCTCGGCACGCCCGCGAGAATTTATTACAAAAACGAGGGTTGGTCGCCGGCCGGCAGCCATAAAACCAACACGGCCGTTCCACAGGCATATTACAACCGGGCGTTCGGCATCAAGCGGTTGACAACCGAAACCGGAGCCGGCCAGTGGGGCAGCGCGCTTTCATTCGCCTGCCAGCTTTTCGGCCTCGTTTGCAAGGTTTACATGGTTAAAATCAGCTTTGAACAAAAACCCTTGCGCAAAATGATGATGAATGTCTGGGGGGCGGAATGCGTTGCCAGCCCCAGCAGCCAGACCAAGTCCGGACGCGAAATACTCGCAAAAAACCCCGACACCCCCGGCAGCCTGGCAATCGCCATCAGCGAAGCCATTGAAGACGCCGTCACTTCCCAAGACACCCGTTACGCGCTCGGCAGTGTGCTCAACCACGTGCTCCTGCATCAGACCATCATCGGGCTTGAGGCACAGAAACAGATGAAAATGATCGCGGAATACCCGGATGTCGTCATCGGCTGCGTGGGCGGCGGCTCCAATTTCGCCGGCATCGCTTTCCCGTTCATCTGCGACAAAATCCACGGCAAAGAAGTCCGTCTTGTCGCGGTTGAGCCGGCGGCCTGCCCGACCCTTACCCGCGGTCCGTTTGTCTATGATTCCGGCGACGTCGCCATGATGACGCCGCTCCTTGCCATGCACAGCCTGGGACACGGCTTCGTGCCCCGTCCAATCCATGCCGGCGGACTCCGTTACCACGGCATGGCCCCGCTGGTCAGCCACGTCAGGCGCGAAGGTCTCATTGAAGCGTGCGCTCTCCAACAGATGGAATGCTATAAAACGGCGCTCTTATGGGCCAACACGGAAGGATTTATCCCGGCCCCGGAAACGGCTCACGCCATCGCGGCGGCCGCCCGGGAAGCCGCGAAAGCCAAAGAGGAAGGGAAAGAAAGGGTCATTTTAATGAATTGGTCCGGGCACGGCCTCATGGACCTGACCGGATATGCCGCGTATCAAGCCGGAAAATTGTCCGACGCCGAACTTCCGGAAAAAGATCTGCAAAATTCACTGAAAATATTGGAAGGACTGCCAACCCCGCCGGCGCTGTGACCGCCGCGTCTGTCCGGCCCCATGCCACCAATGATGCCTGACGTAGACGATCTTTCATCAGCGGGCAATACCTGCCTGGACGAATATTACACGATTTTTCGCGCAATATTCGGGTGTTAACAAAAGTCACTCTTCTTCTTCTTCGGACTCATCCTGTCCGGCTGCGGCAGGCGGCGGCGCGTTGGAAACGGCGGGCGGCCCGGAGGCGGGAAGCGGCGCTGCGGCAGGCGCGGGTACCGGGGCCAACCGGTCTGGCGCGGGTTCCGCGGCGGCCAGGGATCTTGCCTGCTCTGAATTGAGCGCGATATTGTAAAAGATCAGCTCGTCAATGGCGCCATTGGGTGAAAGGTTTTTAAAAAAATCGCCGGCGACAACAAACTCGGGCTTTTTCATCAACCGCGTTTCGCCGGCGGGGTTCGGATAATCCATGCCGTCCACGTAAAGCATGCGTTCGCCGGTTTCGTTCCAGGCCAGCACGAAATAATGCCAGTTGTTTTTCCAGTCATAGGGCGTGAAGGAAACGCCGGCCGGCGCAAAAACGATTTTCTGTCCGCGATGGGATAAAACGAGCTGGTTTGTCGCGATTTGCAGAATAAGCTCCGCGCCGCCGTCGCGCGCATCCCACATCGGCTTGAACCAGAACGCGATGCTTCCGGATTTCTTCCAGGAGTTGAAATAATCGTTCCGGATGTCAATTGTCATTTGTTCATGAGCGGCCCGGAAGGCGCCCATGACCCAGGAATGCGGCGAAAGTTCCGCGTTCCGGCCGGCGGCATACCGCTGTTCAAGCTGAAGGCCGTCTGCGAGAAAATCCAGTTTCTGGCTGTCCACCGTAGCGCAAATCAATTGCAGTCTGGCGTCAAGGCCGGCTTCCGGAGGAAGAGATTTCTTCCAATCCGTTTCGTGATTGGCGCCGATGTTGACGCGCTTGAAGGCATAGGCGAACGAGCAGGAAAACCTCTGCCAATTATCCGACAATTCCGCATAGACCGTTTCCCCGCATTCGCCGCTTTCAACGTCCTTGAGCGTGATTTTAATGTTGCCCCGGCCCTTGAGGTAAAGGGATGCCAGGTAAAAAGCCGGCGCAATGGCCGGCGAACTTTCTTTGGTATAAAGCGCCTTTTCAACCCGAACCTCGGCGCAAAAACCCTCCTCGGCGTTCTCGCCCTTCGTCGTTACGGAAAGCGCCGTTTTGCCCTGCCAGGGGCGTTCGGAAGACAACGCAAGTTCGGCACCTGGAAGCGGCCGGAAAGAAGTCGCGTCCTCGGCGCAGGAGAGGCCGATGGAAAACATGTTTTCATAAGCCGATTCCAGGAGAATGGCCCGGCCGGAGCGGCCTTCCACAAAGCGCGGCGCGCCCTCGGCCACCGGCGCGCCCTCAAGATAAGCCGCGGATTCCCGGGCAAATGTTACCGGGATTGTGGCGCCGCCGCCAATATCCGGCTGAACGGTGTTTTCAAAACTGAAACGGGCAATTACGCACTGCGCCGGGTCTTTGGGCGGCGCGGGCGGCGGAAGGTTGGTCGCCGACGGAGCGCCCTGTTCCGAGGCTGAGCCGCCGATCGGCGCGGCCGCGGGCGGCGGAAGGGGCTGGGCTCCGCACAAAGCGGCATAAAAAATAAAAACCACAATACCGGCAAGAATTTTCATTAATGAACCCTCCTGAAAATTGAAATTTATAATGCAACAAATCATCCGGCGCGGTCAAGATTATTCCGGATGATTATTCGCGCGCACAGTTGATTTTTCCTCAAGAATGCGGCATGATCCCGGATTATGCGCGCGCAAAACAATTTTCCGCTGAAACATAACCGCCATTGGCATGACTGGCGCTGGCAGATGGTAAACCGGATTGCAAACCCAGCCTGTCTGGCGGATTGGATTGAGATTCACCCGAAACAGCTGGCCGCTTTAAAAACGGCGGCGGCGCGCTATCCTTTTTGCGTAACGCCGTATTATTTCTCCCTGTGCCATCCCGGCGACAAACGCGACCCGGTCCTGCGCCAGTTTCTGCCCGACATCCGCGAACTGGCGGATAAAGACACGCCGGCGGACCCGCTCGGCGAAAAGGCGTACGAACCCGTGCCCGGCCTGATTCACCGTTACCGCAACCGCGTGGTCGTTCTGGTCACGAACAATTGCGCGGTGCGCTGCCGGCATTGCACACGAAAAAACAGCCTTAACCGTTCCCCGGCGGAAAACATTGAGAGCCGCCTGCCGCAAATCCTGAAATACATCCGCCGGAAGAAGAAAATCCGGGAAGTAATCCTCTCGGGCGGCGACCCGCTTCTGCTGGAAACCGCCGTATTGGACGGGGTTATGGCGGAACTGACCGCGATCAAGCACGTGGAAGTTCTGCGGATCGGGACCCGCGCGCCGGTGGTTTTGCCGATGCGGATTGACGCTGAATTGTGCGCCTGCCTGGCAAAGCACCGGCCGCTCTGGATAAACACCCAGTTCAACCATCCGCGCGAAATTACCGCGGAAGCGGAAAAAGCGTGCCGTTCTCTTCAGCAATCCGGCCTGCCGGTCTCCAACCAGACGGTTCTCCTGCGGGGCGTCAATGATTCTCTGCCGGTCCTGGCAAAGCTGTTTAACAATCTGCAGCGCATCATGGTCCGGCCCTATTACGCCTTTCGTTGCGACCCGGTCCGCGGCGTCCGGCATTTCATCACGCGCAAATCCGCAAGCGCTGAATTATCGGCGCGCCTGAGACAGACCCTGGGGGGATTGAGCATGCCGTTGTTTGTGGCCGACCTTCCCGGACGGAAAAGCAAAATCCCGCTGGAATGCGCACGGCGCCGAGAAACACCCCGCGCCGGAACGACACCGGAAATCACATGTTCCTTATGATTTCTCCGCCGAACTCGGAACATTTCAACAACGTGGCGTTTTCCATGAGGCGGTGAAAGTCATAGGTAACCGTCTTGTTCTTGATTGCGCGGCTGATGCCCGCAATAATCAGGTCGGCCGCCTCAATCCAGCCCATGTACCTGAACATCATTTCCCCGGAGAGGATCACCGAGCCGGGATTGACCTTGTCCTGGCCGGCGTATTTCGGGGCGGTGCCGTGGGTGGCCTCAAAAACGGCGCAACCGGTCTCATAATTGATGTTCGCCCCCGGCGCGATGCCGATCCCGCCGACCTGCGCCGCGAGCGCGTCGGACATATAATCGCCGTTGAGGTTCATGGTGGCAATCACGTCAAATTCCTCGGGCCGGGTGAGCGCCTGCTGGAAAAATATGTCGGCAATAACATCCCTGACCGCGACTTTTCCCTCGTATTCCCGCGCCACGTCATAGCCCCAGGCCTTGAAGGCGCCCTCGGTGAATTTCTGGATGTTGCCCTTGTGCACAAGCGTAACGCTGCGGCGGTTATTTTTAACGGCATACTCAAAGGCCGCGCGGATTAAGCGCTTGCTGGCCGCCTCGCTGATCGGTTTTATTCCCAGCCCCGAATCGGCGCGGATGTTCCAGCCGTATTCCTTCTTGAGAAAACCAATCAGCCGCGCGGCCTCCTGGCTCCCCGCCGGCACTTCCAGTCCGGCGTAAACATCCTCCGTGTTTTCACGGAACACGATCATGTTCACTTTTCCCGGACATTTGACCGGACTCGGCACGCCTTCAAACCAGCGCACGGGACGCAGGCAGACAAACAAGTCAAGCTGCTGGCGCAAGGCCACATTCAGACTGCGGTGGCCGCCGCCGATCGGCGTTGTCAAAGGCCCCTTGATTCCCACCAGGTAATCATTAAAAGCCGCAACCGTTTCCTCGGGCAGCCATGTGCCCACCCGGCGAAAGGCCTTTTCGCCGGCCAGCGCCTCTTTCCAGGCTATCTTGCGCTTGCCGCCGTACGCTTTTTCCACGGCCGCATCAAACACTCGGACCGACGCCTTCCAGATATCCGGCCCCGTGCCGTCGCCTTCAATGAAGGGAATAACAGGATGATCGGGGACTTTGCATTTTCCGGCAATATTTTCAAACCGTATTTTTTCAGCATTATTTTTTGCCTGCATGATTTAACGCTCCTCCCGCCAGCAGAATTTCGCGCTGTCTGGCGCTCAATAAAAGACTGGCTTCTATTTTCAGGTTTTTCGTCCTGTTTAAGACTTGTATTTTCCCCCCGTCCTTAACGGCGTTGCGCAGACCGTTGATTTCAATTTCATCCGACTGATTGAACCGCTCATAATCTTCCGGAACGGCAAAAACGAGAGGCACAATGCCGTAATTTACCAGGTTGGCAAGGTGGATTCGCTCAAACGATCTGGCGATCACGGCCTTCACGCCGAGATAGCGCGGGCAAACCGCGGCATGCTCGCGCGAGGACCCCTGCCCGTAACTCAATCCGCCGATAATAACTGAATCAATGTTTTTCTTTTTATTCTCAAGGCAGCGCCGGCTGAAACCGGCGTCAACGTGTTCAAAGACGAATTGCGCATACTTTTCTATGTTGGAGCGGTATTTCAAGCGGGCGCCGGCCGGCATAATGTCATCGGTGGTAACCTTGTCTCCGGTTTTCAACTCTATTTTCCCAGTGATAGCGTCGGCCAGCGGCTCCAGCGCAAGCGGCCGGCCAATGTTCGGCCCGCGCAGAATTTCCACTGCCGCGCGCCCGGCTTCCGGCAACGGAGCGCTGATCATGCTGTCGTCAATCGGAAAAATCTCGGGCGCGGCGCGCGGCGGGCATTCAAAACCCGCGGCGGCGGGGTCGGCAATCACCCCCAGCACCGCTGAAACCGCCGCCGTTTCCGGACTGACCAGATAAACCTTCGCCGACTTGGTCCCCGATCTTCCCCGGAAATTCCGGTTGGTGGTCCGCAGGCTTACCCCTTCCGTCCGGGGCGCGTGGCAATTGCCGATGCAGAAGCCGCAAACCGGCTCCAGAATTCTCGCGCCGGCGGACAGGAATATTTCCAGCGCTCCGTTTTTCGCCAGCAGGGAAAACGTCTGGCGCGAAGCCGGCGCTATAACCAGGCTTACATCCGGATGAGCTTTGCGCCCCTTGAGAACGGCGGCGACTTTCATGAGGTCCTGACAAGAGGCGTTGGTACAGCTGCCGATGGCCACCTGGTCAACTTTTATACCGGCAATTTCGGCGACCGGCACGACGTTGTCCGGGCTGTCTGGTTTGGCCGCCAGCGGATGGATGGAAGCAAGGTCAAGCTCAATGGCATGGTCATATTGAGCGCCGGCATCCGGCAATATCTCCCGCCAGCATTCTTCGCGGCCCTGTGCTTTCAGGAAAGCGCGCGTAACGGCGTCGCTCGGAAAAACCGAGGTGGTTACGCCGAGTTCCGCGCCCATATTCGTGATGGTTGCGCGTTCCTGAACGGAGAGCGAGGCGACGCCGTCCCCGCCGTATTCAATCAACGCCCCGGTATTGCCCTTGGTGGTGAGCCGACGCAGAACTTCCAGGATGATGTCCTTGGCCGAGGACCATGGCCGCAGGGCGCCGCGCAGATCAACCCGGATTATTTTCGGGCATTCCAGGTAAAACGGCGCGCCGGCCATGGCGAGCGCCACGTCAATCCCGCCGGCGCCGATCGCCAGCATGCCCAGTCCGCCGCCGGTGGGAGTATGCGAATCGGACCCCAGCAGGGTTTTGCCGGGCGCGGCAAATCTTTCCAGATGAACCTGATGGCAGATGCCGTTGCCGGCCCGTGAAAAATAAAGACCGTATTTCGCGGCGACACTCTGGAGATATTTATGGTCGTCGGCGTTTTCAAACCCGTCCTGGATGGTGTTATGGTCAACGTAACTGACCGAAAGCCCGGTTTGCACCTTTGCCATGCCGAAAGTTTCAAACTGCAGGCACACAAAAGTGCCGGTCGCGTCCTGGGTCAGGGTCTGATCAATCGTTATGCCTATTTCCCGGCCGGGGGAATACTTCCCCTTGACCAGGTGTTCCTTGATGATTTTTTCCGCAATGCCTGCGCTCATAAAACCCCTTGAATTATTATCACGAAGCACATGAAGTGGTGAAAATTAACAGAATGTCTCCGGCGGCGCAATCCCGAAAGATCAAACGGATATGGGCGCGGGCCCGGTTTTTTCCCAGCATTCCAGAACCATCTGCGCTGTCCGGGCGATCGTCGTCCCGGGATTGATCGTAACCCACTCCACGTTCGCCTGGTTCCGGAACCACGTCATCTGCCGTTTCGCCAGGCGGCAGGTTCGCGCAATTGTCAATTCTCTGGCCTTTTCCAGCGGCATCTGTCCGCGCAGGAAAGCGATGGCCTCGGCGTAACCGATGGCCTTGCCGGCGGTCGGCGAAAATTCCAGACCGGAGGCAGGGGCGTCCCCGGCGGAAAGATTGTCTTTTAAAAGCCGCTCCGTTTCCGCAAGCAACCCCTTCGCATACATTTCGTCAACGCGCTGTTTGATCCGTTCGCAAAGCATTTCTTTCGGCATCGCCAGCCCGGTTATTTTCGGCCCCTTTCCGAGGAGCCGCCAGCCCCCCCCCTGGCGGGCAACGGAATTTTGCGCGGTTTCAACCGCGCGCACAAGGCGCCGCGGATTCTGTTTATCGGCCAGCGCTTCGTATTGCTCCGGCGCAAGGGTTTTGGCCCATTCCTGCAGGGCGCCGAGACCGCTTTTCTGAAACAATGCCTCGGCTTCTTCCCTGAGCGCGGCATTGGCCGCCGGCAGAAGGGTTAAACCATGGGTAAGACTTTTTATGTAAAGCCCGGTGCCGCCGGTTACAATCATCCGGCGGTCGGGGGCCGTTGCCGCGCGGATAGCGGCAAGGGCATGCTCGCGGTACCGGCCGACACTGAAAGCGGAACGGGGCGGGACCAGATCCAGCCCCCAATAACGGACGCCAGCGCGCAACGTTTTTTCCGGCTTGGCCGTGCCGATATCCATCCCGCGATAAACCATCATGGCATCCGCCGATAAAATATCATACGGATGCCTTTCGGCGATCCACTGGCTCACGGAAGTTTTGCCGGCGGCGGTAGGTCCGACCAGAAAAAAAGCCTTTAAATCATGCACGGGAATGGAAATCCTGCTTGTTTGGCGGAAAACGCGGCAGTGAAGAAAGCAAATACAAAAACACGCCCGCGCAGATGGCCGCATCGGCGACATTGAACGCCGGCCAATGCCAGTCGCGCCAGTAAAAATCAAGGAAATCCACAACCCAGCCCAGCTTGATCCGGTCAATCAGATTTCCGATAATGCCGCCGGCAATCAGACCGACCGCCGCGGCGCCGACCGCCCGATTGCCGGAAAGGCAGCGGTAAAAGAGAGCGAGCAAAAAAAGAACCGCCGCCGAAATTACCGCCAGCCATTCATTCTGATGCTGGAAACAGCCCCAGACGGCCCCGGTGTTGCGCACATGGGCCAGGTTAAAAAAAGAGGCAATGATTTCAGACTCGCCCGGGGAAAGATATGATCGGACCGCACATTTCGTTGCCTGATCCAGGACCATGACGGCCGAAACCAAAATCAGCGTCAACGTTAATAGGCGGTATCTGGCAGGCACACAACCATCCCATGCTTTGACCGCGGCGAAAAACCTTTATTCCTCTTCCGGTTCCGGCTCGGCGGCGGTTTTATCGGCATTATAAAGAGTTTCGGAAGCTCCCGGCGCGCGAAATATCTTCCGATTGCTGCCATCCTGCGATTTACAGGCGACGCACATTCTGGAATACGGCACCGCCTTCATCCGCAGTTTCTCAATTCCCCGTCCGCAACTTTCGCAAACCCCGTAGGTGCCCAGCACAAGGCGATTCAAGGCCTCGTCTATTTCAAATAAAATGTCCTGGTCCAGACTGACCCGGTTCAGCGCGAAATCGCGGTCAAAATTATCAGTGCCCTGTTCCTCCGACCGGTAGCTGATATCCTCGTCATTTTCAGAACGGCTGATGTTATCCGTGGCCAGGAAATTGATCTGGCCTGTGATCTGATCGCGCAGGCGCAGCAAAAGATCGCGTTTTTCCCTGGCCTCCGCAGCCGTCAGGTATTTATTGCCTTTCACCGCTGCGCCGGTTTTTGACAGATGGGCAACGGTTAAAAGCGGACGGGATGACGCCGCGCTTTTTTTCGCTTTTGCGGCAGGCTTGGCCGACCGGGCGGACGAAGGCGCGCCGCGCGCCGCGCGCTTTTTTTGCGGCGGCGTTTTATTTGGTCTCTTTTTTTGTTTTGCTTTGCTCATTTCTATTTCTTATTTTTAACGCAACCCGCCGTTGCTTTCAATGATATTCCCTGACAAAATTTTCAAAACCGCGTTGTTTTATCATTTGCCATAATGCTTGTCAACCACGAATCGCCCGGAAAAAACGCATTTCGCATTCGGGCCTGTCCCCCCTGGCTTTTCCCGCAAAAAGACGCGCGTCTGCGAAAAACTTTATGCGCAACGAGCCGCCGCGGGTAATTTTCCTTGGGGGCACGATTGCCGCCTTAAAACGGGAGGTTGTAATCCTTGATTTTCCGCTGGATGGTCCGGACGGATACATCCAGTTCCCGGGCGGCAAGGGTGCGGCTGCCTTTATGGCGCCGGAGAGCATTGAGGATCAGCTCTCTTTCCATTGCGGCCAAAGCAACCGGGGCCGGCGGACATTCCGGCCGGGGCAGATTTTCCCCGGCGCCCGGCAGGCTGATATCGGCGGCGGTCAGCCGCGGCGAACCCGCCAGCACGACGGCCGATTCAATCGCATTGCGCAATTCGCGCACATTGCCCGGCCATTCGTATTTTTCAACGGCCGCGTAAAAATCGGGCGTAACCGATTCAATATGCCTTCCGTTTTGTTTGCAGAACCCGGCCATGAAATAATCCGCCAGCGGACGGATATCATCGGGCCTTTCGCGCAAAGGCGGAATGCGGATGGTGACCACCTTCAACCGGTAGAGCAGATCATGCCGGAACAACCTGCCCTCCGTCAACTCCTCAAGGCCGCGATTGGAAGCCGCGATTATCCTGGTTTCAAACGCAACGGTTTTTGATCCGCCCACGCGTATCACTTCTTTTTCCTCCAGGACCCGCAGAAGCCGCGCTTGAACATGCGGGGAGGCCAGGCCGATTTCATCCAGAAAAAGACTGCCCCCATGGGCGCGCTCAAACGCGCCCGGGCGCATTTGCGTGGCGCCGGTAAAAGCGCCCTTCTCATGGCCGAACAATTCCGATTCCAGCAGGGATTCGGCAAAGGCGCCGCAATTGACCGCGATAAATTTTCCTTCGGGGTTTTTCCCTTGGGCATGCAGGGCGCGGGCGACAAGTTCCTTGCCGGTTCCGCTCTCGCCCAGAATCAGGACATTGGCATGGGTGGGGGCGACGGTTTCAACCTGCTTTAAAACCGCCCGCATCCCCCTTGACTGCGCGATAATGGGCCGCGCAAAGAGCTCCTTTTTCAAGGAAACAACCTGCCGCCGCAAACGCCTGTTTTCAACGGCATGGGAAACCTTGGCCTGCAGGTCGGTCAAATCCAGCGGCTTGACTATATAATCATAGGCCCCGGCCTTCAGCGCTTCCACCGCCGCGGTTATCGCGCCGTAGGCCGTCATGAGCAGTACCGGCATATTCTGATCCGACTGCCGGATGAGCTTGAGGACTTGAATGCCGTCAATGTCCGGCAGTTTGATATCGCTTAAAACGGCGTCAAAATCCTGCCGGCCGGATAATTCCACGGCCTTGTTTCCGCAATCAACCGCCGCGACTTCACAGCCGCTTGCCGCCAGGGCATCGGCCACCGAACGGCGTCCGTCCGGATCGTCTTCAACCAGCAGTATTCTCGGTTTTTGGTCGGGACCATTCATGAAATATCAGGCTTGTATTTATCACTATACCGGCGGGTGTAATTACCTTCAAGAAAATATTGACTCCGGAATGAATGAATGGTAAAAATAATTTCAGGTTGCCTTCCGGGCGGAAAGCAGCCCAAAAGCCGGCGTTACAATCAATATTTAAAAACAAACACTATGATTGCCGCTAAAAACATTCAGGAGGTTAGAAATATAATTATTGATGCTGAAGAACCGGAGAAAATTATTATCTTCGGTTCCTGCGCACGCGGCGACGATAAGCATGGCAGCGATCTTGACATACTTGTCATAAAGCAAACAGAACTGCCCTCCCCGCAAAGATCAAGAAAATTAAGAAAACTTCTTTCAAACCAGCCTTTTCCTAAAGACATACTCGTGCTTACACCGGAAGAATTCAACCGATGGGCTGATATTTCTTTTTCCTTCAATTCAACGGTGAAGAGAGAAGGAAAAATAATTTATGAACGATGAATACGCACGCCTGTGGATACTTAAGGCCAAAAGCGATTTAAAGATTGCCGAGGACGAGCTTAAAACAAAAAATCCGGCTACCGACGCGGTCTGTTTCCACTGCCAACAGGCCGCGGAAAAAGCTTTTAAGGCCTTCCTTTCATTTCATGGCGTCGCTTTTGAAAAAGTTCATGACCTTGAATACCTCAGCAATCTCTGCCTCCAAAAAGATGGTTCTTTTGCAAAACTTGATATAGGCGACCTGAGTTCGTATGCCGTGACAATCCGATATCCTGACGACTTTTATTTTCCTTCCGTGGAAGAAGCGGTTGGCGCGTTAAAAACGGCGCAGTTGATTAACGCTTTTGTGGCCGGAAAAATCGGAATATAATCCGTTTTTAAACCGGAACACGCCTGGCAATCTCCGCCGCGGGGATTCTGATGGCAAATAAAGCCCCTTTGCCGGCCGGCGGAGTTTGACATTCAATTTCACCGCCGCAGTTTTCAATGGCCGTCCTGGCCAGCGCCAGGCCGATTCCCGTTCCGCCCGGGCGGTTTGAATAAAAAAGCTCAAATATTTTTTTCCTTTCCGGATAGGGGATGCCCGGGCCTTCATCCATTATTTTAACAAGCGCGTATTTTTTTTCTATTCTGGTTTGGATCGTTACTTTGCCGGCCGGGGGCGACAACTGTTCGGCATTGGTCATGATGTTCAAAAGCGCCCTTTTAAACTGCGCGGGGAACCCCCGGATTATCAGGCGGCCCGGGGCGAGGTCCGCCTGAAAAACGAGCCCCGCCTTTTGAAAACGCATTTTCAGCATTTCAATGCAGTCAAGGACACAGGCATTGATCTCAAATGTTTCCCGCTCGCCGCTCTCGGGCCGGGACATAACAAGAAACTCGGCCAGCAAACCGTCCAGGCGGTCAATTGTCTTTACAATCCGGCCGGAAAGTTCCGCCAGGCGTTCCGGCCGGCATTCGTTCCCTTTTGCCGCCTCGCCCTGCAAAAGCTGGGCATCCAGGCGCATGGCCGACAACGGGTTTCTGAAGTCATGCATCAAGCTCCCGGCCACCGCGCCGGCAAAAGACAGATGTTCGTCCAGCCGGATTCTTTTCTGCCAGAGCATTTCCCGGTGAACCAATCCGACAATCGCCCCCAGGCAAACCGCAAACGCGACGGCAACCGCCGCCAGTGAAAAACAGAACATTCCCCTCAAAGCCGACGCGGCGGCGGCGTTCCGCCGTTCAACAATTGCCTTGTTCAGGCCGATTTCCAGGACGCGTTTCTGTCCGGTCGGAATCGTTTGCGCCATGGAAAACGTGATAACCGGCACGACCTCATCGCCAAGAACAAGTTTTTTGCGGCCGACAACCGTCCGCCCGCGTTGCGGCTCGCGCTCCTCCCCGTAGCCCGCCGCGGGGCCGGCGATTTGTTTTTGAAATAAAATGACGCCGTCTTCGCTGACGGACACATATTGCACGGCGTTTTCCATTTTCTGCAACCAGCCGACGGTCCGGTCAAAATCCTCACGGTCTTCTTTTGCGGCCTGTATTCCGCAAAAATAGGGATGCTCTCTCAGCAATTGGGAAATATAGGCGCCCTGATCAACGACGGATTTCGCGGCCGACGTGCGGGATGCTTTTTCATAGAGCGCGGCCAGAAACTGGAGATAAAACAGGGCCGCGGCCGCGATCAGGATAATCAGACCGGAAGCAATCAGCGACAAGGGCAGGCGTTGGCGGACGGAATTGCCCGAAAACTTTCTGGCGCAGGTTTGCATCGTCGTTGTCGTCAATTATGCGGCGCGCCGAAAAAAATTCAAACAAAATCAGCTTGCAATTTCCGGCAACGGAAATATAAATACAGTTTTCCACGCTCCAGCGCGGGAAGCTTGACGTATGGGAATTTCAATGTTGTCTGTTTTTTGTAGGGGCTTCGCTCGTCGAAGCCCTCTGAAGGGGCGCGACAAGCACGCCCCCTACATGCGAAAAATAATAGTTGCCCTGAAGTTAAGCGAAGCGCATACTTCAGGGACCTAATTTAAATATCGGAGCAAAGAATGAACATTGTTGTCTGCATAAAACAGGTGCCCGATACAACCGACGTAAAAATAGACCCGAAGACCAACACCCTCATCCGCGAAGGGGTGGCGTCCATCATCAATCCATTTGACATGTATGCCATTGAGGAAAGCATCCGCATCAAGGAAAAAACCGGCGGCAAGGTAACGGCGTTAACCATGGGGCCGCCGCAGGCGGAAACCGCCTTGCGCGAGGCCGTTGCCATGGGCGTTGACAACGCCATCCTTCTTTCCGACCGGGCCTTTGCCGGCAGCGACACCTGGGCCACCAGTTATACGCTCGCCATGGCCCTGAAAAAAATCGGGGCATTCAATCTTGTCGTCTGCGGGAAACAGGCCTCCGACGGCGATACGGCCCAGGTTGGCCCCGGCATTGCCGCCCACCTGGACCTTCCGCAAATCACTTATGTCCGTAAAATCGCGGAACTGGGCAATGATTATATCGCCGCCGAACGCCTCCTGGAAGACGGCACGGAAATAATCCGCGCCCCCCTGCCCTGCCTGCTGACCGTGGTCAAGGAAATCAACGAACCCCGCATCCCCTCCCTGAAAGGGAAACTGGCCGCAAAAAAAGCGCTGATCACCCTCTGGAAAAGCGCCGATCTCGCCTGCGACCCGGCCGGTTTGGGACTGGACGGTTCGCCCACCAAGGTCGTGAAAATTTTCAGCCCGCCGCCGCGCGCCGGCGGCGAAATTCTGAAGGGAGAGCCGGAGGAAGCGGTCCGGCAGTTGGCCGAAAAACTGAAAGATGCCGTCATCGCGGCTTCGGCGTGATAAAGCAGTGTAGAGCGGTTGGCGTATAGCGTATAGGAAAATCCAGGACACCGCTCGGGCAGGATAAACGCCTATCCGCGAAATTACAGGAGAAGGATAACAGATGACTCATGTCCCAATAATGGTCATAGCCGAAAAATGCGTGGGGTGCAAACTGTGCGTCAAGGCCTGTCCGTTCGGCGCCATTGAGGTAAAGGAAAAGCTGGCGGTCATTGATCTTGCCAGATGCACGCTTTGCGGCGCCTGTGTTGCGGCCTGCAAGTTCGCCGCGATTGAACTTCGCAAAAAAAACGCCCCCCGGCGGGATTTGAGCGCCTACCGGGACGTCTGGATTTTTGCCGAGCAGAAAGACGGCAAGGTGCAATCCATCACTTATGAACTCCTCGGCGAAGGCCGCAAACTGGCCGACCAGCTGGGCATGCGCCTGGCGGCGGTCATTCTGGGCAGTAACGCGCGCGCCGCCGCCGGGGAACTCGTCAGCCGCGGCGCCGACATTGTCTACGCCGTTGACCGCCCAGAGCTGGAATATTTCCAGGATGAACCCTATGCCGCCGTGCTGATTGAGCTGATCCGCCGCCACCATCCCGCCATCATGCTCTGCGGCGCCACCACCATCGGCCGCAGCCTGGTTTCGCGGGTGGCCGTAACGGTTAAAGCCGGTCTGACGGCCGACTGCACCGGCCTGGCCATTGATCCGGAAACGAAGAACCTTCTGCAGACCCGTCCCGCTTTCGGCGGCAACATCATGGCCACGATCGTTACCCCCAACCACCGGCCGCAGATGGCCACGGTCCGCCATAAGGTCATGAAAGAAGCCGTTCCCGACACCGGCCGCACCGGCGAAACGGTTCTGGAACAGGTTGCCGATGAAATCCTGAAGAGCCGGACAAAACGGCTGCAGTTCACTCCGGAACAGGAAACGACCATGAACATCGCCGAGGCCAACCTGATTGTCTCCGGCGGACGCGGCTTGCAGTCGCCGGAAAATTTTGCCGTTATCCGCGAACTGGCGGAGGTTCTGGGAGCGGGCGTGGGCGCATCGCGCGCCGCGGTTGATGCGGGCTGGATCCCCTACTCCCACCAGGTGGGACAAACCGGCAAAACGGTCTGCCCAAAAATATACTTTGCCTGCGGCATCAGCGGCCAGATCCAGCACCTGGCCGGCATGTCTTCGGCTGACATTATCGTGGCGATCAACAAGGACCCCGAAGCGCCCATTTTCAAATACGCCACCTGGGGCATTGTCGGCGACCTCTTCACAATCATTCCCGCCCTGACCGCCGAATTCAAAAAAATCTTCAAGAAATAACAACGCCGCCGGGCCGGCAACCGTGTTTTTCATCAGACTTGAGAAGGGGCTTTAACCAGCCGGGAAACAACCGCCCCCGCCGGGAAATATTCTCTTGCCTAACAATGACTTATGGCATATATTGTGTTTGTTTTCACCCCGGGGGTAACCATGCGGAAATGAAGGCAAAATGAACGAATGTAAATTTATTGTATTTACTGCTCCGAATCAGGCGGCGGTTGAAAACATGCCCGTGCCGGTCCCCGGGCCGGGGCAACTGCTTGTCAAAACCAGGCGGTCGCTGATCAGTATCGGCACGGAACTAACAGCGCTCAAGGCGGATTATCCGCCTGACAGCAACTGGGCTCAGCATTTTTCTTTTCCGCACCAGCCGGGTTACAGCAATATTGGCGAAGTCGTGGGATATGGCGAAGGGGTTGACGAGACCTGGCTGGGAAAAATCGTGGCCAGTCATGGGATCCATGCCAGCCATGTTGTTGTGGAAACAACCGATGCCGTGCCCGTGCCGGAAGGAGTGTCCGAAGACCATGCCGTATTCTTCACCATTGCCCATATTGTCATGAACGGCCTGCGCCGGGCGAAAATAACGTGGGGTGAAAGCGTGGTAATTTATGGTCTTGGTCTTTTAGGACAGATGACCGCGCAGTTCTGTTATCTGGCTGGCGCGCGGCCGGTGATTGGCGTTGATATTTCCAATTTCCGACTGGGGTTATTGCCGGAAAAACCCGGAATAACGCGCCTGGATCCGACACGAGAAAAAATTGCCGACCGCGTCCGTGATCTGACGCGCGGCCGTATGGCGGACGTGGTCGTTGAGTTGACCGGCAATGCGGAACTGATTCCTTCAGAATTCGAGCCGCTGAAAACACAAGGCCGTTTCGTCATTTTGAGCAGCCCGCGCGGCAAAACCACATTGGATTTGCATGATCTATGCAACGCGCCGAGCCATACGATTATCGGGGCGCATAACTTTTCCCATCCGCCTATAGCCACGCCTGACAATCCCTGGACCATCCCGCGGCATACGGCGCTGTTTTTTGATTTTGTCCGCGACAACGCGATTTCCATTGAGCGGCTGATTACAAAACGTGTTTTCTATAAGGATGCCCCGCGAATATACGATGAGCTGCTTCAGAATATATCGCGCGAAATGGGCATTGTTTTTGAATGGTAATCACCGTGTCAAAAGCCCAACGAGCCTCAGCTCAAAACAGTCTTAAAAGTGGTTCCAAAATAGAGGCAAGGACATTTGATCGCGTTGCAATCACGGCTTGCTTATGTGCAAGAGCACTGCATCGTTAGCCGCCACCAGGATTTTACATTCTCCGCTTTGTTCATACCCGTTTGCGCCCGTTATTACGGGCGCATCACGGTCCTTCGGGTGAATTTTGCGCGCTTCGCGTGCAAAATTCACATACATTATTTTTTGTTATTGATAACAGATACACAAAGCGCCGCGCCGTTAAGCGCATGCGGGAGCGTTGGATTGAAAAAAGAAACCGCATGGCATTATAACGCCATGCGGTTATGACCCGGCAAATTCTTTCGGCGTCATGCCCGTCAGGCGGTGAAACACGGCGCTGAAATAATTTACGTCCGCAAACCCGCAGGCAATGGCGGCATCGGTCACGCTGTAATGTTCCACCGCCAGGAGCGGCTTGGCTTTCTTAACCCGGAATTCCGCCAGAAGCCGGCGAAAGTTTTTCCCGCTGGCGCGCCGGATCATGCGGCCAAGATAATTCGGATGGCAGTTTAGCCGCATGGCCAAGTCATGCAGGGAAATATCCTCTCGGTAATGATTGTTAATAAAAGTCTCAACTGTCTGAACATAAAATCCCTTCTTTTTCCGGAGCGGAATTTCAAGCCCCTGTCTGCGGCGGCGCGCGAGCGCCAGCTTTATGAAATCCGCCAGGAATTCAGCCTTCCGCTTCAGTAATTTTTTCTTTTCTGTGGTGACCCGAGGAAGGGCGGGGCCGGAGTAGGCTTTACCGCCGAGTGTTTTGATTGTTCGTCCGGAAGGCAAGCTGCCCAGATACAACACGCCGACAGTTTTTCCTTCAAAGACGACCGGATAACACAAGTCCCATAAGCCGTAACGGCAGATGTTTTCAAAGGGGCGGCCGGAGATGGCGCGCGTCAGGCTCTTTTGTTTTTCGGAAAGACACCGCGCCATGTTGCCCTGCAGCTTGACGAATTCGCAGAATGGGCCGTGATGGCCGTAAAGTTCTTGTGGTAGTTTCAGGGCCGGGATCTCGGAAAGGGGCAGAAGCTCGTGGAAATTGACCACGCAGCCGGTTTCCTCCTCAACCCAGCGCATCAGGTCGGCGAAAATAAAGACATTTGTTTCAGACATATCTTCTCATATCCGGGACGGCATGCGCTTTTTACCGCGCGCCAGGCTGGCCGAAGAGGAAAAAAGATATTTCCGGGACGCGCGCAAAATGCGACCTGTCTAAGGCGGCAGCGCCGCCATCCAAAACTTTCCCGGCTGGCGATCCGCCGGTCTTATTTAAACTTCTACGCAAAAGTGTATCATGTTTAAATGGAACGGTTTCAGGCGGGCTTATGCCCGCAACCCAATTTATGCCTTTTTCCCGTCATCAAACTTTACGGCAACGCTCGTAATTGATCAACGTTCCGCAACCACGGTTATTCATATCAAACGTTTTCCTTGCGGAAATGTCAACACGGAACAAATCGCATGAAATGCCGGCCCAAAACTTGAATTTGACAGAATTCCCTCCGACCGCTATTGTAAAAATATAGAAAGACAGGTGATTTTTATCCGCCATGTCCAAAACAATCCATTTTCTGGGATGGAATGAACCGGTTGCCGAAGCCGCCGCAAGTTTCATCCTCAAGGACGCCGCCCCGCCGCTGGCAAACATGGAAAAAGCCCTCATTGTTGCGCCAACCCGCGAGGCTGGCCGCCGGCTGCGCGAAAAAATGACGCTTCTCTGCCAGCTGAAAAAAACCGCCCTGCTCGGCGCGCGCATCGTTACGCCCCTTTTTTTTGTCCAGACGGCGGGGGATGCGAAACGTCCGGCCGCCGCCCCGATCGTTCAAAGCAGCCTCATAAAAACCCTGCTCAACCTGCGCCCGGACGATTGTCCCGCTCTTTTCCCGCGCGGCGGGCCGCAAAGCAACAACCGGCGGGCGGGCGCAATCGCCGGCCTTATTCAACGCCTGCGCGATGAACTCTCCGACGGAGGGTTTTCCGTCAACGCCGTGCTTGAAAAATACGCCGCCCGCCTGCAGGAACTGCCGCGTTGGCAGGACCTCGCCGGCATAGAAAAATCATACCTGGAAAACCTGAAAACGACCGGCGACGCCGATCCGATTGCGCTCAAACTGGCCGCCGCCCGCGCGCCCGTTCCGCCCGAAGGCGTCAATAAAATCGTAATGGTTTCCGTGCCGGACCCCTCTTTGCTGGCGCTGGCAGCCCTCAATAAATTATCGGAAAGGATGGAAATTGAAATCCTGGTCATGGCGCCCGAAGAACTGAAAGACCATTTTGACGATTTCGGACGCCCCCTGCCGGAAAAATGGCCGGAGCGGATTATTGAGATTCCCGCGCCGGAAAAAAACATCATCGTTGCCGGCCAGCCGGCCGACCAGGCGCAATGCGTCATGGACCTGATCCGGCGCGCCGGATACGCCGCGGCCGACATATGTATCGGCGTCCCCGACCGCGATGTTATCCCCTGCCTGCAGGACAAACTGGCAAATGAAAAAATCACAACCTTTGACCCGGCGGACCGCCCCCTTAAGGACCACCATTTGTACTGGCTGGTCCAATCCTGGCGCCGAATGGTTGAGAATTCGTCCTTCGCCGATGCCGCCGTTTTTTTGCACGGGACGGATACCCTCAATTATCTGCGGGAAAAGCGCCAAGTTGATTGTTCCGCATTGCTGGCGGAACTGGACCGGCTTCAAAACCGAACTCTGCCGCAGTCCCTGGGAGACATGGAAACGGCGCTGAAAAAGAATAATGATTTTCCCAACCTGGAAATCGCCTTGAAATATATCAACGAAATACTGGCGGCGGCAAAAACAAATCCGCCCCAGGAGGCGCTGCGCCTGTTCCTCGCACAGACTTTTTCCTCAAAAACAATCGCCGGAGAATCCAGCGCGGAGCTTGATTTCAAGGCCGCGGCCGCCGGCATTGCCGAAACTCTCAATGAAATAACCTATGCTTGGCCGTACATAAAGGAATTGCCGCCCCGGCTCATCAATCAACTGATCATCGCCGGCCTGGATGAAATTTCTCTGCCGCGCCGGCGCGAAGGAGCCATGCTTGACCTCAACGGCTGGCTGGAACTGGCTTGGAACGACGCCCCCCTCATGATTATCACCGGATTCAACGAGGGCCGGGTGCCGGACACAAAAAAAAGCGATATTTTCCTGCCGGATTCGCTCAAGGAAATCCTCGGCCTGCGGAACAACAAAACGCGCTTCGCGCGGGACGCTTATTTGCTCTCATTAATAACAGCTTCCCGCGGCCAACACGGAAGGATTATCCTGATCGTTGGCAAAACAACCGCGGCAGGCGACCCGCTGAAACCTTCCCGTCTGCTCTTCCGCTGCCCGGACGAACAACTGGCCGAAAGGGCCGGATTGATCTTCGGCAAGGCGAAAGACAATCCTCACAAGCCGCCGTTTTCAATAACCTTCAAGCTTGACCCGGCCGCGCCCCTGGCCGGCAACAAGGAACCACCCTGGCCGGCCGAACTGCACGCCACCCAGTTCCGCGACTACCTCGCCTGCCCTTTCCGGTTTTATTTAAAACATATTTTAAGAATGAAACGGACCGGAAGCAAGCGCGAGCTGGACGCGCCGGACTTTGGCACCATGATCCACGCCGTCCTTGAAAAATTCGCCGCAAACCCTGAAATCAGAAATTCCGCCGACCAGAATACGCTCGGAAAATATCTGCACGGCCTCATGCATAATTACTTTAAAAAAATTTACGGGACAAACGACTCTTTCCCAATCCGCTACGCGCGCGCCGTGGCCGAT
Source organism: Kiritimatiellia bacterium (assembly GCA_028715905.1). Classification (NCBI taxonomy): domain Bacteria; kingdom Pseudomonadati; phylum Kiritimatiellota; class Kiritimatiellia; species Kiritimatiellia bacterium. The sequence continues at coordinate 25,029 of JAQUQV010000007.1, read as the reverse complement.
CAACGCTTGAAGGCCTTCGCCAGATGCCAGGCCCGCTCGGCGTCCGAAGGCTGGGAGATCGCCGCGCGCGAGCTGGCCGGCCGCCTGACAATAGCGGGCGTTCAAATCGCCTGCAAAATTGACCGGATTGACGTCAACCGGAACACCGGCAAGACGCGGATTATTGACTACAAAACCTCCGACTCCGCAATAAATCCCGCCCAGGCCCATATCAGGAAATTTTTCAAGGAAATACCGGATTACGCCATGGCCGGGCAAAACGGCAACGAACGGTGGCTGGACCTGCAATTGCCTCTGTACCTGCTGATGTTCCGGGACACGGACTTGTCCAGAAAAAAAACAACGGCGGAGCTCTGTTACTTTAACCTGCCGCGGGCGGCCTCCGAATCCGGCATCGCGCCATGGGAAAATTTTGACGGAGCGCTGGCGGAATCGGCCGGAAAGGCCGCCGCAAAAATAATTGAACGAATCCAGCGGGGCGTCTTCTGGCCGCCGGCCGCCAACGTCCCCTACGACGATTTTGAGGAGCTTTTCGGCAAAGACATGCGCGCTTATTTTGAGGGGGAAAAAATCGCCGCGCTTTTTGACGCAAAAAAATGACGCCTTTTCAACATAAAGCCATATCCGCCTCGGCCGGCTCCGGCAAGACTTTCCGGCTTGCCCACCGCTACATGGGCCTCCTCGCCCGCGGCGTGCCGCCCGACCGTATTTGCGCTTTGACTTTTTCGCGCAAGGCCGCCGGCGAAATCTTTGACGCCATCGTGCGTTACCTGGCCGGGGCGTCGCAAAGCCCGGAACGGGCAAAGCTTTCAGCGCAATACATGGAAGCCGGACGGATAACCGCCGGTCAATACCGCGCCATCCTGCGCTCTTTTGTGGAAAACCTGCCAGCGGTCAATATCGGCACGATTGACGGTTTTATCGTCGGCATTATCCGGGTTTTTCCGCTGGAACTCGGCCTGAACGGCGCAGAATTTGACCTGATGGATAATGACAGCGCCGACGCGGAATTTTTCCGCGAGGAAGTCATGGCGGCCGTCTGCAATACAAAAAAAATCGGGAAAGCCGGCGCGGATATTTTTCTGGAATCATTGCGGCAGGCCACGCTCGGCATGGAGAAAAAATCATTCGCCGACAGCCTTTTCGGCTTCCTGAACGATTACCGCACGGCCTTTATCAACCTGCCGGAGGAGAATTCATGGGGCAATCCCGGCCTTATTTGGGAAGATCCCCCCTGGTGGCTGAACCCGCCGGCGGGGACAACGCCTGAAAACGCGGCGGAAACCGCGCGCATTATAGACGGCCTGACCGGCTGGCATGCGGCTATGAAAAACAGCCTGTTGAAACTGGCGGAAAACCTAACGGCCTTTGACGCCGGTTCGGAATGGAACGCGGACCTGTTCATTAACGGCAGAATCCAAAGCCAGCTCGTTGAAAACATAATTAACAGAAAGGCCGTTAAGCTGAAAATTGAATACAACCGCCGGGAATATCTCCTGCCGGATGAAATCGCCCGCGCATTCCGCCGCTTCTATCACAACCTTTTTTATATCCATTTCTCGCGCCTGCTCAAAAGGACCGGGGGCATGTTCAAAGTGATGGCCATGTATGAAAGGGAGTATGAGAAAGCGCTCCTCCAGACCGGCCGCCTGACCTTTACCGACGCCCAGTTGATCCTTGTTCCGCGCGGCTTTGCTTCCGGCGGAGCCGTCATCAGCCGCCGTCAACCGCCGGAGACGGCCGAAAGCGCGGCCGGGGAAAACCGCATTTTCATTGATTACCGGCTTGACGCAAAATTTGACCACTGGCTCATTGACGAGTTTCAGGATACCAGCAATTTGCAATGGCAGGTCCTGCAAAACCTGGCGGACGAAATCCTGCAGGATGACACCGGCACGCGCAGTTTCTTCTACGTCGGCGACGTGAAACAGACCATTTACCGCTGGCGCGGCGGCAATCCGGAGCTGTTCGCGGGCGTCCTGAAACGCTACGGTAAAAAAATCGTCAATGAGCCGTTGAACGAAACCCAGCGCTCGGCCCCCCCGGTCATGGAGACGGTAAATATAGTTTTCTCCCGTCTGCCGGAAACATGGGGTGTAAAATCCGAACCGGCCATCCCGTCCGCGGCGCGCGCGAATTGGAGCGCCGCATGGCAAAAGCACAAATGCGGGAAACAGGCGCCGGCGGACGGCTATACCGCCCTCATCCGTCCGGCTCCGCCGCAAAACGCCGAATACCACGAGGAAACAGAACAATTTGAACTGCTGGCGGCGCTCCTAGAACATATTAACCCGCCGGCAAGGGGATTGAGCGCCGCCATCCTCGTGCGCAAGAATAAAACCGGCAAAACCATCACCGATTTCCTGCGCCAACGCTGTCCCGGCCTGAACATATCCTATGAAGGCGAAACCGTCCTGCTTGACAGCCCGCTCGTTACGGTCATCCTGGACCTTTTCCGCTACGCGGAACACCCCGCCGATAATTTCGCGCGCCAGCACCTGCTGATGAGCCCGCTGGGCGGCTGGCTGAATAAGAACAAACTTTCCCCGGAAGAGCTTCCTTTCATGCTCCTCGGCAAAATACAAAACGAGGGCTTTAAGCCGGCCATTCGTTTCTGGGCGGACAAAATCGGCGCGCTCAACGATTTCGGCCGGCTGCGCCTGGAACAGATGCTGGAAATCGCCGGCCAGTTTGACAGCCGCTGCGACCGGAACATCGGCCTGTTCATAAAAACCGTGGAATCATACGGCCTGCGCGAAGCCTCCGACGCAAAAGGCTGCGTCCATATCATGACCATTCACTCCTCAAAGGGACTCGGGTTTGACCTCGTTATCCTGCCCGACCTGAACGCCGGCGAGAAAATGAACAGCGCCGGCGCGATTGACTTCCTGACCGGGAGCGCCCGGGGGCCCGATTCTCCGGGCTGGATACTGACAATGCCCGACCGGAAAACCGCCGCCTGCGACCCGGTCCTGAAACAAAGCCTGGACGAGGCCGATAATCTGGCGGCGCTTGACAATTTATGCCTTTTGTACGTGGCAATGACCCGCGCGAAAAAGGCGCTCTACCTCCTCACGCGGACACAGAAAAGAAAATGCTTCAACATGGCGGCGTTCCTTGAAGAACAATTGCCGGCAAATACGCCGCCGCGGAATATCATCATTGGAAGCGGGCCGCGCCGGACACCCGCGGAACTCCTTTATGAAATTGGCAGCCCGCGCTGGTTTGAAAAAGAAAAGCCCGGCCAATTTCCCACGCCGGAAACGCCGGAGCGGAAGAAAAACGCAACTCCCGGAAAAGCGCGGCGCGCGTTTCTGGAAAAAACAGAACCATCGCTTGAGGAAAAAATCCCGCTGAACGCCGCCTGGCTCTTCAAGGATGAAAGCGCGGAAGTCCTGCATTTCGGCAGCGCCATCCATGAGCTTTTCCGCCGGGTGGAATGGAGCGATAACGCCCGGCCGGATGAAATCATCCGCGCCTGGCAGCCCGCGCCCTCCTGCCCGGACAAGGTTATACGCGACGTCAAAAAACAATTTTTGCGCGCGATGGCCGGAACCGAAATCAGGGCCGCCCTCGCCCAACCCGCCGGGCCGGCCGAATTGTGGCGCGAAAAAAGCTTTGACGTAATTCTGGCCGGCAAATGGGTCTCAGGCATTTTTGACCGTGTGGTTATCCGGCGCGCGGACAGCGGCGCGCCCATCTCGGCAAAAATCATTGACTATAAAAGCAACCGGGCGACCGCTCCCGAAAAAATCAGTGAAATCAGCCTCGGTTACAAGCCACAAATCGCCCTTTACCGCCGCGCACTGGCGTCCTTGCTCAATCTGCGCGAAAGCGATATTGAAGCCTGCCTGCTCTTCACGGTTTCGGGAAAAATTGTGACTGGTTAATCCGGATATCGTGCAAAAAAAGCATGCTTTGAGAAATGGGGTCTAATGGAACGGTATAGACTCTGATAAAGGCGCAAAACAATCCGCTTCTCACGCCTGCCAGCGGCAGTAAATGCCGCAGGGCAGGATTTTGTCGTCGCTTTTGGACGGCAAGCCGATTTCGCCGCTCTCCAGCAGGCCGCCGCGGCCGCGCAAAACGGCCCGCGCCATATTGGCCGGCACCAGCGGCGAAAGGTTAGCGGTATAGGCGTTAATGAGCATGAAAAGCGGATTGGAAGACAATAATTTCCGGCATTCATCCAGCAGTTCCCACAAATTATCCTCCAGTTTCCAGACCTCGCCGCGTTTACCGCGTCCGAACGAGGGCGGGTCCATGACGATCGCATCGTAAGATTTCCCGCGCCGGATTTCGCGCCGGATAAAAGCAAGGCAATCGTCCACAATGTATTTTATCGGCGCATCGGCCAGGCCGCACAAACCGGCGTTTTCGCGGCACCAGTCCACCATGCCCCGCGCGGCGTCAACGTGGCAGACCATCGCCCCGGCCGAGGCCGCCGCCATTGTCGCGCCGCCGGTGTATCCGAAAAGATTCAGGACCGAAACAGGCCGGCGCGCGGTTTGTACCGCGGTTATGATCCAGTCCCAGTTGGCCTGCTGTTCCGGAAAGAGCCCGAGATGTTTGAAGCCCGTGGGCTTCACTTTGAATTTCAAGGCGCGGTAATTTATCGTCCAACAGGGGGGGAGCGGATGGATAAAATTCCAGGCGCCGCCGCCGCTGGGACTTCGGCGGTAAACCGCGTCGGGATTCTTCCACAAGCCGGGAGAAACTTTCGGCCAGATGACCTGCGGATCGGGCCGGATGAAGACATATTTCCCCCAGCGCTCAAGCTTCTGCCCTTCGCCGCAGTCCAGCAGTGCGTAGTCAACCCATTGGTCGGCGACGAGCAGTTTGTTTGATTGTGTTATACCGGTCATGGCGCGTGAAAGCCAGAGTAGCCGCAAACAGGGCTGTCATCAACACTGAAATTGAATCTACACCCAAAAGCGGGGGCAATTAAAATTGACTTTTCTGCGCTTACCCCCTATCCTGCCTGGTTATCGGGGCGTAGCGCAGACTGGTAGCGCGTTTGCTTGGGGTGCAAAAGGTCGAGGGTTCAAATCCCTCCGCTCCGACCATTCCAAAAGGGTCTACGAGATACTGCTGGCAAAATCGCCGGACGAGCGGGGAAGGGAATTCATTGTTGCGGCGCTAAAAGGAATCGACGGGGAAATCGCCGCCGTGCATATGGTCTATTTTGAAAAATACAATATCACGAACCGGGACTTGCTGGAGTCTGCTCCAAACCCGGCAACGGAATCGTATAATTCGTATCTGATAAAAACCGCAGATTGCGAGCCGTTTGCAGTTGGATTGACGGCAATCCTTGCCGTGCAATTGGATTTACTACCAGGTCGCACACGACATGAAGGAATCAAAACAAGTCGAGGGCAATCCCTACCAGGAATGGATTGACGAATACGGAACAATATCCTGGGAGGAAAGCGACACCAGGGCTTTCGTTGATTTGGTCGAGTATCACATGAAAAACGCCGCCGAAGAACTCAGGGAAAAAATGAGGGCCGCATATAAACGGGGCGTGGAATTTGAATATCTGTTCTGGGACACGGTTTATAGGGATGAATGAAAAAAGGCGTCTCGTTGCCGCCATCCCGGCCGTGAGCAATTCAGGGTAGCGCTCTAGGCGGCCATGCCGAAACTGCTGATGAACGGGGCAAAAAGCCGGGATGAGCAATGAAGGGAAATCATTGATGGGATGACCCGGAATACCTAGAAACAGGATAAGGCGCGTGCGTTAAAACTGCTGGCAGAAAGAAATTGACCGTGACAAATTGGATTCAATAGAGAAAACGAACATTGTGTATGCTGGATACAAAAGAATTGAAAGGAGACCAAAGGATGAAAAATAAATTCCGAGCAATATTTCTGCAGTTTCCGATCGGAGGCATCCGGCGGTTTCCGTTGGGTTTCATTGCGTCCGTGGCCGCGACGGTGGCGGCCATTTTACTCCAGCATCAGAAAGGAACAGGCTTTGACAGCGAGACGGAAGGTGGTTTAACCCGGCTACTCCTGCTGTGGCCTTTTGCGTTGTTCGGCAATGTTGCATGGGTATTGCGGTGTGAATAATAGCTCAAAACTCTGAAAATGAAAACTGGCGGAGAGGGAGGGATTCGAACCCCCGGACCCTTGCGGGTCAACGGTTTTCAAGACCGCCGCATTAGGCCACTCTGCCACCTCTCCAGTTAATTAGACCGCAAAAGCGGCAACTGTATTTGATAGACGTAGGAGCCGCATCCCCATGCGGCGATTCCGGACGGCGAAACATACATCGCCGAACAGGGGTTCGGATCCTACCCCAATTCCGCGTTTTTTGCGGCACGATTGAAATTCATGTGTCTCCAGTTAAAGCGTCATTTTATTTGACACGCCCGTTTTGTTAATCCGGCCGGAGCCGGTCCGGCCATCAGGGCGAAATTCATCGCTTTCAACCGTTCGGCCATTTCTTTAAGGAGCGCCAGGACAATATCCGGATTTTCCCGCATAATCGCGTCAAAGTTGCCGGCGTTGACGCCGATCAGCTGGGTATCCTCGGAAACCACCGTGGCGGTGGCGGTGCGCGGGGTGTTGATCAACATGGACATTTCGCCGAAATATTCGCCGGGCCCGACGCGTTTCAGAATGCGGCCGGCCTTGGATAAATCCACCCCGCCGTCAAAAACAAAATACATTTCACCGCCCGGCTCGTCCTCGGAAAAAACCACATCGCCCGGATCATACTCCCTGATCAACTTGTTCAACAGGAGACAGGACAACCTGTTTTTGCCGTGATGCGCGCCGTGAAACAGCCCCTTTAACAACAAAGCCTCCCGGCGGCGGATGACGGCGATCACGACCGCGCCGAGCAGGATAACCACAAACGTGCAATAAATCCAGATCAAAATCAGGAAAATGGTCTTCAAAGAGCCGAAGGCGTAGCCGTAACCGGGGTTGATGCGCAGAAAAACGCCGAAGAGCGGGCGGATAATCCCCAGCAGCGCGGCCACCAGGATGGCCCCGGTCATAATCTCCGCCAGACGCGGACGGACCGGACAGAAGACAAGGTAAAAAAACGCCAGCCCCGCCAGAAGCAGAGCGGGCGCCACGATAAAATTGAAGATCGGAAAAACGGCGCCCATTTTTGCCGAGACAACGCCGGCCTTCAACGCGTAGAAAATTTTTCCGGCCACCAGCATCATGAAGAGGGCAAGGAGGGCCATTACCGCCGCCATGTCAAACAGCTTGTTGACCATGAAATTGTATTTCCGCGCGGTCTTGAATATGCGGCCGAAAGCGAACCGGATTGTCCCGGCAAAGGGCACAACGGCCCAGAGCAAAAGCACGACGCCGACGATTCCCCACGTCCGGCGGTGCGAGAGGGCCATCAACTCGTTGAGAATATCGTAGGTAAAAGCGGGAAAAAACGAATGCACCATTTCGGTTACCGTGGCAAGAACCGCGTCCGACGACCGCAGGAAGAGCCCCATCAGATAGAAAACCAGCAGCAGGAAAGGCATGAGCGAGAGAAAACCATAATAAGTCAAAGTGGCCGCAAATTCAAAATTTATGTCGGAAACAAAAGCCTTGATTGATTCGCGCAGGATAAGCCAGACAAACGCCGCGCGATGAGCCAGCCCGGCCAGCAGACGCGAAAGCAGTTGGAATCTTTTGTTTTTCAAGTTGTGACAATTTTTGGTTTACGCGCGCAATTGATTATGATATACATTTTTTTTCAATCGGCAACTGTAAAAACCATGAATACATGAGGAACGAGGAGTAAAAAAAAACGCCATGGCAATTATTGAGATAAAAGAAATAATGCAAATTCTGCCGCATCGCTACCCGATGCTGCTGATTGACCGCGTGATTGAATGCGACGACAAATCATATATCGTGGCCGTTAAAAACGTCACCATCAACGAACATTTTTTCCAGGGTCATTTTCAGAACATGCCCATCATGCCGGGAGTGCTCCAGCTGGAAGCCATGGCCCAGGCCGGCGGCGTGCTGTTGAACCGCATAACGGGCGAACGCAGTTACATCCCGCTCTTCATGGCGATTGACAAGGCCAGATTCCGCAAGGCAATTTTGCCGGGCGACCAGATGCGCATTGAAGTGCGCACGATCACCCGCCGCGCGCGCGTCATGAAAATCCAGGGCAAGGTCCTCACCGACGGCCAGCTGGCCTCGGAGGCCGAACTGCTGTTTATGCTTACCAACGACAAGCTGCATTCATGACCGATATCCATCCAACCGCCATCGTGCAGAAAGGCGCTGAAATTGACGCGGAGGTGGCCGTCGGCCCTTATTGTGTCATCGGCCCGCACGTCAAGATCGGCCGGGAAACAAAAATCATGGGGCATGTTTATCTTGACGGCTGGACAACCATCGGCCCGCAGTGCGTCATTTTCCCGTTTGCCAGCATCGGCACTCAAACCCAGGACCTGAAATACAAGGGGGGGATTACCTTCGTTGAAATCGGGGAAAAGACGACCCTGCGCGAATACGTTACGGTCAATTCCGGCACCAATGAAGGCGACGTGACCCGCGTCGGAGCGCGCTGCCATATCATGGCTTATTCCCATGTTGCCCACCAGTGCCTGATCGGCAACGAGGTCATCATTTCTAATGCGGGCACCCTGGCCGGGCACGTCGTCGTTGAGGACGGCGCCATCATCGGCGGACTCTGCGGCATCCATCAGTTTGTCCGGGTCGGCCGCATGTGCATCATCGGCGGATGCTCCAAGGCGAACCAGGACATCGCCCCCTTTATGATGGCGGACGGCAACCCGGCCGCCATCCACGGCCTGAACACGGTCGGCCTGCAAAGACGCAACGTGCCCCCGGAAACACAGAATACCCTGAAAAAGGCGCACCGTATTATTTTCCGCCAGAATCTGACCGTGCAACAGGCCCTTGAAAAAATCAAAAAAGAACTTTCCCCCTGCCCGGAACTGGAGCACCTGACAGCGTTCATTGCCTCATCCGAACGCGGCATCGCCCGCTAGGCGGATTTGTTCTGTTTCGTATTGACGGCGTCAATTGAAAATGGGATAAGAATAATGCGCAATGATTAATTTTTTTCATCCGCTCCGGTTTATCGCGGGCTTTGCCGCCGTTATTATGCTGGCCGCGCCGTTGGCGGCGCAGACAAATCCGCCGCCTTCCGCCGGGACGGGCGTTTTCCCCGCCGGGAACCCCCCGGCGGCATCCGCGTTGGCGCCCGGTCCGGGTTCACCGGCAGTCCAAGCCGGCCAGCCGGGCACCTTCGTCAATTTTAATTTTGACCAGGTGGAGATAAAATTTCTGGTCAAGCTGGTCGGGGAACTGACCGGCAAAAAATTCGTCATTGACAAGGAAATAGACGGCAAGGTTACCGTGATCACCCCGCCGCAGATTCCGCTCGGCGAGGTCTATCCGCTCTTTCTCTCCATTCTTGAGGCGGGCGGCTGCGCCGTGGTGGAACAGGACGGCATTTCGCATGTCGTGGCCCGCGAGCGGCGGCAGACTCCGATCGCTCCGGTAATCGGCGCGGGAGAAAAAAACATTCATTCCGGCATGATTACCAGGGTTTTCCGCATTACCCACCTGAACGCCTCCGAGATCAAAAAAATACTTGAGCCAATGGTTGACCAGGGCAAGACCGGCGCCATCGGCCTCCTGGAAAGCACCAACCATCTGATCATCACCGATACGGCCGATAATCTGCGCCGGATTGAGCAACTTATCATGCAGATTGACAAGCCGGGCATGGCGCGCGTGATTGAGGTCTACCGTCTGCGATACGCCATTGCCGCCCAAATGGCGGGCGAACTCAACCAGGCCATGGCCGGGTCCTCGCCCGCCAAGCCGGAAACGGCCGGGGACCGTATCCGCCAACGCCTGCCGCGCCCCGCGGATTCGTCGTCCACGCCCGTGCCCGGCGACGCGATTATCGTGGCCGCCCCCCACTCCAACAGCCTGATCCTGGTCGGCACTCCGGCCCAGCTGGCCGATATAAAACGGATTATCGCCAGCATGGATGTGGAGCCCAAATCAGGCCACGGCCATCTGAAGGCCATTCATTTGAAATACCTGGCGGCGGACGAGGCCGCCAAAAGCCTGACCGCGCTCCTGGCGCGCGGGGTTGACAAACCCCAGAACCAGACCATCGCCATTGAAGCCAGCCTGGCGAACAACGCCCTGATGATTGATGCCGCGCCGCAGGATTTTGAGATGGTCAAACAACTCATAGACGAACTGGATAACCCGCCCCAGCAGGTGCTGGTGGAAGTGATGATCGCCGAACTGACCCTTGCCAAAGGCAAGGAACTGGGCGCGGAATTCATGGCGGCCGGAACGCCGTCCGAAGGGTCCACGATCGCGCTCGGCGGAATGAATCCCACGGAAAGCGACAGCGACCTCATGTCCAGAGTGATGTCCGGCGTTGTGCCCAAGGGCTTGACCTTCGGAATCGCCAAAGGAAGTTACGTGGACGCCGACGGCAACGTTGTCGCGCGCATTCCGGCCCTGCTTAATATCGTGGCCCTGAAGAGCAAAGGCAAAATGAAAATTCTTTCCAACCTGCCGCTCTGGACGCAGAACAACCAGCAGGCCACCGTTACCATCGGCAAAAATATTCCCGTGCTGAAATCAACCGTGGCGGGCGGATCGGGGACCTCGCGCGATTATATTGAAAACATTGAGCGCCTTGACGTCGGCATAAAGCTGACGGTTACCCCGCACGTCAATCCGAACAACGAAATTCTGATGAAGCTCAATCCGAGCATAGAGGCGGTTATTGAGCAGACCACCGACGGCAAGGCCTTCACCCCCACGATTGCAAAGCGCGAGGTAACCACCGCCATTACCGTGCCCGACGGCGATACGGTCATCATCAGCGGCTTGATCCGCGAGGACAACATCGCCAGCGAAACAAAAATCCCGATCCTCGGCTCAATTCCCCTGCTCGGATACCTGTTCCGCTACACGAAAGAGGAAATTGAGCGGACCAATCTGCTTATCTTCGTCACGCCGCACGCAACCACGAATGCGCTGAAAAGGGCGGAACTTGACCAGGAGATCACCTCGCGCACCGCGCTGGAAGGCATGCAGCCCGAAAAGCCGGTGGAGGATGAATAGCGCCGCAAAGGCGGCCGGCCCGCCGGCGCATCAGTTATGGAAAACAATCAAAATTCACCCGATGATGTTTCACGGCTCGGCCAACTGGCCGCTCAATTTCATCTTGAACTGATAAGCGAGGTGCCGGATGAAATGCTGGATCCACTTCTGGTGGCCGAACTGCCGGTTGAATGGGCGCGCACGCACCAGATGCTTCCCGTAAAAAAGGGCGATAAATTCCACGTCCTGGTTGCCGATCCCGGAAACATCAACGCCCAGAAACAGTTGCAGCTTCTGCTCAATCGGGAACTCACCCCCCTGCTGGCCGCCAGGGAAACCATCCTCAACACCATTGAGCGTTGTTATTTCCGCCGCAAGGAAACGGCCGGCGAGTTTATCCGCGAATTGCGCGGTCCTGCGCCCGGCTCCGAGGCCGACCGCCGGCCCGCCAACGACCTCCTGCAGATGGCTGAAAATGCCCCGGTTACCCAGTTGATCAACCTCATCCTGCTGGAAGCCGTCAAGGCCAGGGCCTCCGACGTGCATATTGAGCCGTATGAATCCCGCCTCAAAATCCGCTACCGGATTGACGGATTGCTTTACGAGCAGGTCTCACCCCCGAAGCATATGGAACTGGCCCTCGTTTCGCGCCTGAAGGTCATGGCCCACATGGATATCGCCGAAAGGCGCCTCCCCCAGGACGGAGTGGCGCGGGTGCATATCGGCAAAAGGGAAATAGATATCCGTATTTCAACCGTTCCGATCGCCGAGGGCGAAAGGGTTGTTTTGCGCCTGCTGGACCGCGGTTCCACACTTCTACCGCTCTCCGGCCTCGGCCTCGGACGGGGCCTCATGGAAAACTTTGACCGTTTAATCAAGGAACCGAACGGGATTATCCTGGTTTGCGGGCCGACGGGCAGCGGCAAAACCACCACCCTTTACGCGGCCCTTCAGCAGCTTGACAAAACCCGGCTCAATATCCTGACGATTGAAGACCCGGTTGAATATCAACTGGCCGATATCGGCCAGATGCAGGTCAAACCAAAAATCGGCCTGACATTCGCCGGAGGACTCAGGCACATTCTGCGGCAGGATCCCGACGTCATTTTGGTGGGAGAAATCCGCGACCTGGAAACGGCGGAGATAGCCATCCGCGCCTCCCTGACCGGCCACATCGTTTTCAGCACCCTGCACACCAACGACGCGCCCAGCGCCGTAACCAGATTGACCGATATGGGCATTCCCCCCTATCTTTGCGCCGCTTCACTGCGGGCGGCCATCGCCCAGCGTCTCGTGCGGCGATTATGCCGGGCCTGCAAAGTCCGGACACCGTTAGCGCCGGAAGAAGCTGCCGGTTTTGGAGCAGGCGCGGCACAGCTCGCCGGGAAACCAGCCTGGATTCCAAAGGGATGCCATGATTGCCGCGATGGTTTTCACGGCCGGACCGGGCTTTTTGAACTGATGGAAATAACCCCCGAACTTGCGGAAACAATCCGAGCGGAACACGCCAATACCGCCGCGCTCCGCGCTCTGGGCCGGAAACAGGGGATGAAAACCATGCTGGATGACGGCCTGGAAAAAATGCTTGCCGGCGAAACCTCCCCGCAGGAAGTATTGCGCGCAATGGGCCGCGCGGGTTAATCATGCCTGATTGACCATCATGCTGGCGTATAATCTGTGGCGCTGGATGAAACTGCTGGCCGGGCATTCCCAGCAGCAGCCGCCGGCGAATAAAGAAACGCCGCCGCCAACGACGGCGGTGGTTCTGCCCACACTTGTTTTACCGGGGAAGTGTATCGGGGCGGAGGGATTTGAACCCTCGACCTTTTGGTCCCGAACCAAACGCGCTACCAGTCTGCGCTACACCCCGATAAGAAGTGACAAACAAGGATAGCGGATATAATCAAACAGTCAAATTAATATCTCTGCAATATTTTATCTGGACGCAACGGGAGAAAAACCATAGAATAATCGCAATGAAGCTACAGTATCATGTCGTGATTTCGCTCTGCGTTTCGGCGCTGGTCTGGGTGGTTTTCCGCTCGTTCACCGCGGCGGCGGCCTGTTTCGCCACCGGCGTTTTCCTGGATATAGACCATTTAATTGATTACGCCATCAATTACGGGGGGCGGATCAGGATCAGGCATTTGTTCAAGGCGTTTGAATACGAGGCCTTTGAAAATATCTTTGTTTTTCTTCATTCCTGGGAATTTGTCGTTATTTATCTGGCGCTCCTGTGGCTGGTAGACTGGCAGCCGGTCGCGATCGGAGCCGGCATCGGCCTGCTCGTCCACCTGCTGCTGGATCATTTCTTCAACGACCACAGCCGGCTGGCTTATTTCCTTTCCTATCGCATGCTGCATGGTTTCTCGGGCAAACATTTTTACGGCGCCGCCGAATACCGCAAACGTTTGAAGCGCAAGCGGGCAGCGGGCGGCGCTGAAACCGCCGCAAAGGATAAAACAATATAAACGGAGACTGACCACATGAGCTGCAATACCGATAAGAAATTGAACGAGATGTTTTCGCTGAAAGGAAAGGTGGCGGCCGTTACCGGCGCCGGCGGGGTGCTTTTCGGCGCGGTCGCCCGGGGGCTGGCCGAAATGGGCGTTAAAATCGCCGCCATGGATTTAAGACTGAACGAAGCGCAAAAGACCGCGGATGATATTCTGAAAGACGGCGGCGAGGCCGTCGGTCTGGAAGTCAACGTCCTGCAATCAGAAAGCGTGCAAAAGGCCTGCGACGAAATCCTCGCCAAATACAACCGCGTGGACATCCTCATCAACGGGGCGGGCGGAAATCATCCCAAAGCGATCACCAAGAAGGAAGAAGGATTTAATTTCACCGATCTAACCGCGGACGGAATTCGTTTCGTTTTTGAGCTGAACATTATCGGAACCGTGATCCCCTCCATGATTTTCGCGCGCGCGATGATCAAGCAGTCCGAGGGCGTCATCATCAACACCTCCTCCATGAGCGCCGACACCCCTCTGAGCCGCACCCCGGCATATTCCGCCGCCAAGGCCGGCATAAGCAATTTCACAAAATGGCTCGCGGCCGACATGGCCATGAACCATTCGCCGAAAATCAGGGTCAATGAAATCCGCCCCGGTTTCTTCCCCACCCTGCAGAACGCCGATTTGATAAATAAAACGCCCGGCATCCTGACCGCTTCGCGCGGCTCGGACATTCTCGGCGGCACGCCGATGAAAAGATACGGCCGGCCCGAAGAACTGCTGGGCGGGATCGCGTATCTGTGTTCGCCCTCCGCATCATTCGTAACCGGAAGCAGCCTGGCGATTGACGGCGGATTCGGGTCGTTCTGCGGGGTGTAACAAGCGCATTCAGCCGGTTCTCTTATCGTTCAAGATTTACGCAACGGCCCTATTTTGCGTATCTCCGCCATAACTTTTTCAATCCACCCCGGCGGCATAGGCGGCTGATTTGGATCATACTCAATCCTTTGACAAGAACCTTTATCATTCTTTAATCGAAACGTCGGAAACATTTTCTTTTTCATGGAATTCAAAAGCACAAAAACACCCGGCAGATTTCACCAGTCTTGCCGCGGAGAGCTTCACGAAAACAAAAATTGATTTCACGGCAAAAGCTTGCAGTTTATGCCCGCGCCGCGGTTGATTCAAGCAAAATATGATTACTGGGTGATTCCAGTCTGGAATAATTGTTTCACCCATCCCAGATCAGCGGCATCCAGATTACTGACAGCACACGCAGGTCGTCGGTTATTCGCTTTCGCTCAGGCGGGCATTGCCCGCCAGCGAAAGACGTGAAGTTTTCGAAATAACCCATTTGGTTATTTCAAAAACCAACGTGGTTAACCCCGCGTGAGCGGCGTAGGCCGCAACGCGGCGGCACGCCGTTTGCGCCCGTTATTACGGGCGCATCATCACGTGACCACGTTGGCACGTGGAACGCGACTCACGTGGCGGCCATTCGGGTGAATTTTGCGCGCTTCGCGTGCAAAATTCAGGAATAAACCTCCGCGATATTCATATTGTCTCCCGAGTGTAATAAATGATATTATTCAACACAAAGCTTTATGAAAACTTTTGAATACACGGGCTATGACACCGCCGGCAAAACGCGGAAGGGATTGATTGAGGCGCTGGATAAAAAGCAGGCGCGCGAAAAACTCGCCGGCGGCGGAGTCCTGGCCGAAACCGTTTCTCCGGCGGATCCGGCGCAGAGCGAAAAATCTTTCCGTCCGCGAAATTCCTTCCCCCGCGCCGCCCGGGCGGTTTTTTACGGCGAACTCGCCTCGTTGCTGCGCGCGGGACTGCCGCTCGCGTCGGCGCTGGAAATAATGCTCCGCTCTCCCGAGTTAACCGCGCCGCGGACAAAAATTGCGGCCATCCGCGATAAAATCCGGGAGGGACGTTCGCTGGCCGAGGCGCTGGCCGGCATCGGCCGCGCTATTCAGCCGGCGGAAACATCCTTTATTGCGGCCGGGGAAAAATCCGGAGAACTGGAGTGGGCGCTCAGGAACATGGCGGATTTCATGACGGCGGAAACCCGGCTGCGCGAGCGGATCGCCACGGCGCTGATTTATCCGGCCATCATTGTCATCCTGGCGATTATCATCGCCGTCGGACTGCTCGGCTTCGCCATGCCGCGCCTGACGCATGTTTTATCGGCGGAAATGAACATTGCCCTGCCGCTGGTCACGAGGATTATGCTCGCCATCGGAAACATGCTGGCAAAATGGGGGCCCGCGCTGCTGCTCGTATCCGCCGCGGCGGGTTTTATTGCCTGGCGCGTGATAACGGGCCGGACTGAACTGAAACAGGCGCTGGACAGCAGAATTTTCCGCCTGCCTTTCATCGGCCGGTGCTATGCGACCCTGAGCGCTCTGCGCTTTGCGCGGACTTTGGCGCTTCTCCTGCACGGAGGACTGCCGCTCGTTGAAAGCGTCCGGCTGGCGGGGGAAACGACCGGAAGCTGTTCAATTCAAGCCCAGTGCCGGCGCGAGGCGGAAGCGGTCCGGAACGGCGCCGTTCTTTCGGAAGCGGTCGCGCGCATTGATCCCCTCGGGAAACTTCTGGCCGGCGTTATTCAAATCGGCGAGAATACCGGCGCGCTGGAACAGATGCTGAAAAACGCCGAAGAACGCTACCAGAGCCAGTGGGAACAACAACTGGCAAGATTCATGGCATGGCTGGAACCGGCGCTTATTCTGCTGGTGGGCGGTTTTGTCCTGCTGGTGGTAATTTCAATTCTACTGCCGATCCTGACGCTGAACCGTCAATTGATGTAAAAGACCGGATAAACTTGCCAGACCGATGCGATTGGGCTAATCTGGTTGACGCATTCACATTGAAACAGGGAGTGAACGGCACCCCGCGCAATATGCTTTTTTACTCGGCAAAACCGATGGTCATGAACAATAATACCGTCTGCACAAAGACGCATAACCGGGGCAATTCAACAACGGCGAAATTTACCTTGGAAACCCCCGCCGATACCAGACACCTTCAGCAAATCGCCGATTTTGTGGAGAGCGCCCTCAACGCGCTTGGTATCCGGGGCAAATACCGCGGACATATCTGCGTTGCCGTTGACGAGGCGGTTACCAACGTCATCCTCTATGCCTATCCGAACGCCAAAGGCAAACTCGGCCTGACCATTGAACGCCGGGATGACCGCATTCTGGTTGAAATCACCGATGCCGGCCTTGCTTTTAATCCATTACTCATACCAGCCCCCGACATAACCGCCGGCATAGATGAAAGGCCGATCGGCGGACTGGGCGTTCACCTCGTGCGCAAGATGATGGACGAAACACATTACCGCAGGATCGGCAACCACAACCATCTTGTGCTTGTAAAACACATCGGAGATAAAAAAAATGAGTGAATCCGTCCTGTTAATGGAAGAAAACCGGCAGGGAGTTCTTATTCTGCATATCGTCAACCAGCGCCTGATAGAGCCGGGCTTGGCCGAGGAACTTACCCGCCGCCTCTGCGCCAGGATTGACGAGGACGCGCCCGCCCTTTTGATAGACATGGGGGCGGTGGCCAGAATTTCCAGCGTGTTTTTCCGCTCCTTCATCGCGGCCGGCAAAAAGGCGAATGAAAAAAAATCCCGGATCGCTTTTTACGGTCTGGCGCCGCTCATCAAGGAAGGTTTTGCCATAACCGGCCTGGACAAGTTATTCAAAATTTACGCAAGCGAAGGCAAGGCCCTGGCGGAACTTGCGGTCAGGCAATAGCGCGGAAAGACCGGCGCGCAAACCCGCAAAGCGCGAAAACTTCAAGGATTTGCGCTTGCCGGGTCGTGCGCGTTTTGCGTTGCGGTCTTGGACTCTTCCAAATCCGCGCTGAAATAATCCCCGTTTTCCGGAGTAACAACGGTTAATCCCGCGCAACGGTCCATGCGGACGTTGAGGCCGTGAAACCGGAGGTCAAGCGCGTGTCCGCCGATGTTTTTCTCCCTGGAAATAAAGTGGAAATGATAGCCCGGAACGCCGATTTTTTCCGCAAACGAGGGCGACCAGAATCCCGCCAGCGTGCCCGTTATGTTCTTGTATTCAAAAACGGTTTGCCCCTTCAGCGCCTCCGCCAGGGAAGGATATGGTTTTTTCTGGGGCGGCACGCTGCGTAATTTAAGATAGTCAAAGCGGCCGTCCACACGCAGGGCATAAAACAGATTTTTCGTCGGCCGGCTGCGGTCAATAATCCGGCAAAGTTCCGCCAGACTTCCGGCATTGACGGCCTCTATCCGCCGGTCCTCGTCAAAAAAAGTCAGCATTGCAAAGGGCGTCAAAACCGCGTCCGGCACCGGCCCGGATTTGCCGTCGGCCCTGATCTGGTAAAAGACGCCGTCCACGCAAACCATTTCCCCGTCCAGCGCGTTGAAAGTTCCCAGCCCGAAATCGCCGCAATCCTTCAGAACGGCGTATGAAATCAAGCCGTCATAGACGCCTTTGTTCAGGCTCTGAAAAGGCGCCGTCTGGAAAATCATGTCGCGCTCATCCCCGCCGCAGCATGCCGGGCGGGCAACGCCGCCGAGAAATACGCATAGCCATAAAAAGCGTAACAATGGTTTCATTTTTGCCCCCGGGAAATTGCCCACATGAATCACATTTAATCAAACCGGCGTCAGCAGGTCATGCTTGTAAAGCAACCGGACCATGTCCGCATCCAGGGCATGCCCGGATTTATAGGAATTAATCCGGCCGATGAACCGGCCGCGGTCAATCAAAGCGACGGCCGCGAGTAAATCCATGACGGCCCTGTGCCAAACCGCCTCCAGCGATTTGCCGTTCTGCATGAGGCGCGGCGCGTTCAGGTAGCGCTTTTTGCCGGCGATCAGGATGTTGCGGCTGGTGTACCCCATATTCCTTATATCGGCGAACAATTGGCCGACGGTCAGGCAGTATAGTTTCATGGCCGTCGTGGTATTGGTGCGGGCCAGGGCCTTGGCGCGGAACAGCTTTTTGGTCAGGTCAAATTGCACCCGCTGCTTTCCGATGGCATTCTTGAAATCAATGGCGCAGTCCATGGTGAGTTTCCTCGCGGCGCCGGCGTGCGGAATGAAAGTCAGGAAACCGCCGTTTTCACCGCCGATTGTTACGGTTTCCTTGACGGTAACATAAGCCACCGGCGCTTTTTGTTCCCGGGTGCCGGCGCTTTCCAGGGCTTCCACGATGTCCATGCTGCCGCGGTCAAAAAGCGGCGGATCGCCGGAGGCGGCCTTGATAAGCAGGTTGTCTATTCCCAGGCCGAGCTTCAGGGCAATGATATGCTCAACCATGCGCATGTAATTGTGCGGAGACCCGCTGCGTAAAACAATATTGCGCGCGGTGGTCCACACGTTGCGCACGGAAACAGCCGTCGGCAAATCCCGCGGGAGGTCGGTTCTTTCAAACCACCAGCCCTGTTCCGCCGCCGGCTCAAAAATCAGCGTACGGGCCGCGCGCCTGAAAAATGTGCCGGGTCCCGTAACGGAAACCGGCCGGGCAATCGTGCATTGGCGCTCGTCCTCCAGGTCGCCCTGCCCGGTGCCGACAACCTGATCCACCGGCTGCGTTAAAAAAGAATCGTAAGCGCGGCGGACAGCCTCCCCGCTGCCGGCTATGATTTTTCCGTACGGCGCGTTTTCCACGTCAATTTTCTCCGGTGATAATTAATGTCCGCAAGATTACGCCGCCAACCAGCAAATGCAAGCAATTTGTTAGGAAAGCGGCGGCAGAGCACGGGAATTTAAATCTTGTCCGTTAATGTTAAGCAATTATACTTTCAAACAAACCGACCCCAGCGTCATTGTTGATTGTGGTAACATACGATGAATCCTTCTGATTTGACGTTATGCACATTTAAAAATAAAAATTACCGGCGCTTTCGCCATTCCGCCGGAAGGCCAATAACCTGCGAGTTCGTTCATGAAGGAGGATAAAATGAAAAAAAAAGGATGGATGCATTCAAAAGTCTCCCCGGCGGCACCTGATATGGAACAGGGGTTCCCGGAAAAACTAAAAAAAACGGCCGTTTTCGGCAGAATCATCGCCGGCTTGGTTTTTATTGCCGCCCTGCCCGGATGTCTCTCGGTCGCCAACACCCCCGTCCCGCGCTTCTATGCGCTCCGCGCGGCGGACGATGGGAAAAACACCCGTAAATTTGACATTGCGCCGGAAACCATCATCGGAGTCAGCCCCGTAAAAATACCGGAATACATGGACCGCCCCCAGATTGTCACGCATAATCAGGACGGAACGCTTTCCTTTGCCCAGTTTGACCGCTGGGGAGAATCCCTGGACGCGGCGCTTTCCCGGGTGCTGACGGAAAACCTTTCCGTCATGCTCCCGCGGGCCAACATTGAAATGCTCCCCGGCAACGCCGCCGTGCCGCTGAAATACCAGGTGCTCGTGAACGTAACCCGGCTGGAATGCCAATTGGACGGGGAGATGGTTTTTGCCGCGCAATGGTCGGTGATCAACCCCGCCGAAGAAAAACTGGCGCTTATGAAAAAATCTTTGTTCCGCCATGCGATCGCTCCCCATGATTATCGCGGCCTGGCCGGGGCGCTGAGCGCGGTCTGCGAATCTTTGAGCGCTGAAATTGCAGGGGAGCTTGCCGCGCGGACAGCGCCGCCAAAAACGGAATAAAAAACGCCGGCCGCGCCGCCGAACAACGGGTTTATCCGCTTCAAACGGTTCGCTATATTCCACGCAAAGGGCGGATCAGCCCGCGTTTCCGCGCAGAGCGTGCATTCTGAACCCCGAATATTGCACAAAAATCGCGCAACATTCGTTTTCGCTCAAGCGGGCATTGGCCGCCGGCGAAAGACGTGAGGAGCGAAAAATACTGCTCCCGATCAATAAGCATTTTCCCGGTTCAAAAAGGTTTTCAGCAGGATCTTGAAATCAAAAGCCAGCGACCAGTGCTCAAGGTAATAAAGATCATATTTGATCCGCTCGCCGATGTCGGTGTTGCCCCGCAGCCCGTTCACCTGCGCCCAGCCGGTAATGCCCGGCTTTGAAACGTGCCGCCACATATAGCGGTTGATATCCTCCTTGAACTGCTCCACGAAAAACGGACGCTCGGGGCGCGGCCCCACCAGGCTCATTTCGCCCCGGAGAACGTTCCACAATTGCGGCAGTTCATCCAGGTTGTAACGCCGCAGGAAGACGCCGATTTTGGTGCGCCGCGGATCGTTTTCCACGGCCCAGACCGGCCCGGTCGCGGACTCGGCGTCAACGCGCATCGTGCGGAATTTAATCATCTGAAACTTCCGGCCGCCTTCGCCGCAGCGTTCCTGGCGGAAAAAGGCCGGCCCCGGCGAACTGCGCTTGATCAGAAAGGCCAGGACCAGCAGCACCGGCGCAAACAACGCCAGCCCCGCAGCGGCACCGACCATGTCCGCCGCGCGTTTTACCAGCCGGTTCCAGAAATTATCCAGCGGCCAGCGGCTCACGCCCAGAAGCGGTATGTCGTCAATCGCCTGCATGTCAACGCCGCCGGTGAGAATATGAAAGAGGTCCGGCACGAGGTTGAAGGCGATCAGGGACTGTTCGCAAAGCAATATCAGTTCAATCATGCGCTCCGTGCCGACGGCCATATCGGCGAGGATGATTTGATCAACATGTTTTTTTTCAATAAACGCTTTCAGATCGCCCAGCCCACCCTTGATATCATCGGCGCTGATGGAAGGATGCACGGGCGCTACGGGAAAAGACCGGAAAAAACCGACGACCCGCGCGCCGAGCCGCGGCTCGTTATGGAGGGTTTTCCGCAACCGCGCCGCGATGGAATTGGTGCCGATGATAATAACCTGGTTGACCCTTGAACGCCGGCGCGCCATGAACAATTCCCAGCGGAAAAGCAGATAACGCTCAAGCAAAACGCACAATCCGACGGTAATAAACGCCAGCAATACCGTGATCCGCGAAAAAGGCGGCTCGGTGCGGATGGCAAAGGCGAGCGCCGCGCTCAGGAGAATGCCGAGTCCCGTGGCGCGAATCAGGCGGGGGATTTTGTCGCCGAAGCCGCCGCTCTGCGGCCGCGCGTAAAGATCAAGCGAGTGGAAAATGAACACGAAAAGGAGCACGGCAAGCGCCGCCGCCTTTGAATATACAAGGTAAAGGTTGGCCGGCGGCGCGTCGTGGAACAGAAGAATAACGCCGCTGTCAAAACGCAGCCAGGTCGCCAGAATGAATCCGGTGAAAACGGCCAGGGCGTCGCCGGCCACGGCCGCACAGCTTGCCAGAACGTCGGATGTGTCTTTAACGCGCATAAATTATTCCGCCGCCGTTGGAATCTGCCGCCCTATATACCGCCGGATTTCCGGCGGAGCGAGGCAAGCAAGCGGTCATACTTCCGGCGGCTGATCGGTATTTTGATCCAGCGCTTTTCAAACGAGGAAAGCGTGATCGCATTGGCCAGTTCCAGCGAGGCCACGCCGCTCGCGCCCGGCGTAACCAGTTTTTCGCCGCGCAACAAATGACGCACCATGTTGCCGTGGACGCAGACAGGCCCGCCGGGTTTATCATCCAGTTTCATTTTTTTTTCAAGAGCCTCAATGCCGCACCATTTGCGGGAATTTTTTATCGCCCGTCCGATGGCGGGCCGGAACCGGTAAAAAGACAAGGCGCCGTTGCGCCAGACCAGTTTGCCCTTGTCGCCGAAAATTTCAATCATCTGTCCCGGCCCGGCTTCAATGGTGGAGCAATATAAATAGCCGATGCCGCCGTTTGGATAGCGCAGCATGGCCGCGGCCTCGTCTTCCACTTCAATCCGGTGCATGCGGGTGGCGATATTGCCGAATACTTCCTCCGGCATCCCCGCCATCTGGATAAAGAGGTCCATGATATGCGGCGACTGATTCATCATAACCCCGCCGCCCTCGCCGCGCCAGGTCGCCCGCCACGTCCCGGAATCATAGTAGCGCTGCGAACGGAATTCCGGAGAGATCAGGACCGCCCGGTAGATGTTGCCGATTTCCCCGGCGCGGATTAATTCCATGGCTTTGCGCACCGCCGGCTCAAAGCGGCGCTGGAACATAACGGCAAAAGCCACGCCGTTCTTCTCGGCGGTCCGGACCATCCGCTCGGCGGTAGACAACCGTTCCGAAAGCGGTTTTTCTGAAATCACATGCAGTCTGGCCTTCATACAGTCAATCGCCGCCGGCGGATGGAAAGGATGCGGAGTGGCAATCACCGCGACGTCGCAGAGTCCGCTTTTGATGAGGGCGCGGTGATCGCCAAAAGCCTGCGCGCCAAGTTCGCGCGCCGCTTTTTCGGCAGCGGCAAAATTAACGTCGCAGACCGCCGTCAGTTTGGCGCGGGGCACTTTTTTGACCGCCAGGCAATGCCCCATCCCCATTCCGCCCACCCCCACCACTCCGAAACGAACCACGCCGTTTTTCCTGATCGCCGATTTCCGCTCCGCATCTGTTTTCATAAACGCTCCCTGTTTATATTGCCGCTGGATACCGTTGAATGGCGGCGCTCTGTTTTGTTACTGTGTCTTCATTCGCCGAAGAATAATGTTTCCCGGGCCGGTTTGTCAAGACAACGCGGGAAAAATCCGGGAAACCGGCGGGGCGAGCGCCCCGTGAAAAATGCTTCCCGGATTTTCAATAAATAGTATCATGTTCCCATGACCGTTTGTCACGATAGCGCGGAGAGAAAACCGAAAATGCTGGTCATGCGCGGCGGGGCGCTGGGGGATTTCATCCTGACCCTTCCCGCCATCGCCGCCTTGCGCCAACGCTGTCCCCGCGCCCGCATTGAACTGGCCGCCCATGAAAAGCACGCCCAGCTGGCCATGATAACGGGGATCATTGACAGCATCAAACCGCTTGATTCGGCCGGCATGGCGTTTTATTTCCAGGATGAATCACCGCTGCCGCCGGCGGAGCAAGAATATATCCGCTCTTTTGACTTGATTATTTCCTTTCTGCACGACCCCGACGCGGTTTTACGCCGTAATCTTGTTTCCTCCGGCGGGAAACGGGTGATTTCGGTTTCCCCGCTTGTAAAAAAGGGCCATGCCGCGGACCATTTCATGGCGGCAATCAAAGATGCTTTCCGGCGCGTTTCCCCGGCCATAAACGCCCCGGAAGACCCGCCGGTTTTGCCGGCCTGGCCGGATTATCTGAAAAAAAACGCGCGGCAACGCCTGCGGCATGCAACCGGCGGAAAAGACGTTTTCATTATTCACCCCGGCAGCGGCTCGCCCGCCAAAAACTGGGCAGGCGAAAAATACGCCGCCCTGGCAAAAAGAATCGCGGATGAAACGGAACTCGCGCCCCTGGTCATCGGCGGCGAGGCGGATGGAGAGGCGGTTGCTTCAATTCTGAAATTATTTCCGGAATGCAAAACGCTCGTCAATCCGCCCCTTATGGAAACGGCCTCCGTCCTTTCCGCGGCGCGTGGGTTTGCCGGAAACGATTCGGGCGTCACCCACCTGGCGGCCGCCCTGGGGATCCCGGTGGTCGCGATTTTCGGTCCGACCGACCCGGCCGTCTGGTCGCCGCGCGGGAAGAACGTGCTGATAATGAGAGGCCAAGCATCCGGCGCAGAACGCTTCCGCGGGATTACCGTTGAAAGCGTCTTTTCCGCCTTGAAAACAAAATTATTCAGCCCTGTACCTGCGGCAGACTAGCCGCGGCAATCGCCTGCCCCACCCGCCGGCTGGCCTCGTCGGGAACAACCAGACGGATTTTCCCGGTCAGTTCCGGAAATTCGGATTTCAGAGTTTCCTCGGCGGTTTTAATGAGGATATCGCCGCCTTTACCCGAGGTAACTCGTCCGAGGATCAGGATGTTTTCCAAATCATAGAAATCGGCGTAATGGGCGATTGTGCATCCGAAATAGACGCCGATTGTTTCAAATATTTTCACGGCGTTCCGGTCGCCGGCATTGACTTTGGCCTGCACGTCTTTGAGCCGCTCGGCTAATGTCCGCTTTTCGTCAAGCTGGATGCCGGCCTTGGCGGCCAGGCGGTTGACGGCCACCTGCGAAAAATACATGGCGCCGCAGCCGTAATCGCCCGACCATTCGTCCACGGGAGCCGCCGGGTTATAATCAACCGGGGCGAAGGCCAGCTCGTCCAGCCAGCCGACCACGTTCCCCTGGCGGTCAACGTATCCGGCCGCCAGGCTGGACCCCATCGCAATGCCGAGAATGCGATTCACGTTCAGGGACATTGAGCCGGCCAGGGCGGTTACCTCGCCGTCGTTAATGACTTCAAAAGGAATATTATTCCATGCCGTCTTAATATCGCCGAAGAGACCGCGGATTTTTTTCTCAAACAAATCCCTGGGAACGCCGCGGAAGAGCGAGGCGATGCGCACGCTGTTATTGACGTAAATCCCGGCGGCCGAACCGCCGATGGCGTCAACGCGCGGCAGATAACCGGCGGCTTTTTTCAGGGCCGCCATGATTTCGTCAAAATGATACTGCGGGTCGTTGTGCCCCCGCGG